>NZ_JBNPLQ010000002.1:0-213130 GCF_050313575.1 Candidatus Pseudoscillospira sp. SGI.172
GGTAAGAAGCCCAGCATCTCCAAGGCGACGGTCTCTGAAAACACCTTCACCATCACCACCTACAATGTGAATGACATGTCCGTGCTGGACACCTTCACCATCAACAAGACCGCCCAGCAGACCGAGGAACCCGCCAAGCTGCTCATCGACCAGGTCTACGGCGACGGCGGCAAGGGCGAGACCCCCATCGCCAACTCCTTTATTGAGCTTTACAACCCCACTGACGAGGCGGTCTCTCTGGACGGCTACACCTTGTCCTATGGAGACAAAAGCCTGGATCTGACCGGAGGCAAGTCCATCCCCGCCAAGAGCTCCTACCTGATCATGGGCGCCAGCGCCGGGACCACCGCCGAATATCAGACCTACAACCTGCCCGAGGCAGATCAGACCTGCGACTGGCAGATCAACAACAAGAATTACACTATCACGCTGAAAAAGGGCGGGACCGTACTGGATTCTGTGACTGCGAACGAGAATGTTGATGCGATCAAGGTCTCCAAGCAGAAGACCCTGCAGCGGGTAGACCACGCCGATACCGACACGAATGAAGACTTCCGCATCGTCGTCTGGGAGAAGGGCAAGATGACCGCCACAGCGGATACCCTGGCCCAATACGCTCCCCACAACAGCAAGGGCGAATACGGCAGCCTGGTCGCTGCCGAGCCTGAGACGCCCGTCTACACCCCCGTTAAGACCTCCGACACCCGCGTGAAGGGCTACTATGACGCCACCGGCTCCCTGAAGCTGGAGCTGGCAGGCCGCTACAACTCCGGCGCCATGGCCTCCGACGGCGGCAGCCTGGAGATTGTGCAATACAATCCCGTCAACGGCTATGCCTACGCTGTCAGCGGCGTCAAGGGCAAGCTGATCGCCGTGAACCTGAACGATAGCTTGGACGGCAACAAAGTGGTGGCTCTGTCCGGTACCGAGTATGACCTGAGCAAGGAAACCTTTGACATCGCAGACTTCACCTATGGCGACATGACCTCCGTGGCCATCTCCCCCGATGGAAGCAAGCTGGCCGTGGCCATTCAGGCCGAGAATTACGCCGCCAACGGTGTCGTGGCCATTTTCACCTGCAAGACTGACGGCTCCTTGGAGTTGAACGGCACCTATACTGTGGGTGTGCAGCCTGACATGGTGACCTTTGCGGACAACGACACCATCCTCACCGCTGACGAAGGCGAACCCCGGGAAGGTACGAGCGGTACTGACCCCAAGGGCTCCGTGTCCATCGTCAAAATCGGCGGAACAGTCAATACCGTGACTTTCGACCACCTTGACGCTCAGCGCGAGGAACTGACCAAGTCTGGTGTGTTGATTCAGAAAAATTCCAACCCCTCCACTGACTTTGAGCCGGAATATATTGCTGTCTCCGGCACGACCGCCTATGTCGCCCTTCAGGAGGCCAACGCCATCGCCGTGCTGAATATTGAGAAGGGCGAGTTTACCGGCGTATACCCTCTGGGCTTGCAGGACTACAGCAAAACCAAGGTCGATCTCCAGAAAAATGGTACCATCGAGCTTTCCAATTACAAAAATATCTATGGTATCAAGATGCCCGACGGCATTTCCGTTGTCACCATCGGCGGCAAGGACTACCTACTCACCGCCAACGAGGGCGACAGCCGCGCTGATTGGGCTGGCATGGACAATGAATACGCGGGAAAGACCTCTCCCACCGGAAATGTGACCCTGAGCGAGGAGGTCGTCTGGTTCGACGCCACCAAGTGGGATGGTCTGGATACCGACAAGGCATATGTCTTTGGTGGTCGCTCCTTTTCCATCTACGAGGTAACTGCGAACGGCCTGATCTGGACTTACGACAGCGGCAGCGACTTCGAGGAGATTACCGCTGAAAAGCTTGGAGACTACTTCAACTGCTCCAACGACAAAATCAGTCTGGATAACCGATCCGGCAAAAAGGGGCCTGAGCCCGAGAGCGTTGTCACCGGTACAGTCAAGAACAAGACCTACGCCTTCATCGCTCTGGAGCGCATCGGCGGCGTGATGGTTTACGACATTACCGTCCCCGCCAACGCCAAATTTGTCAACTACATCAACTCCCGGGAGTTTGACGCTGACATCCAGGGCGACGTGTCCCCTGAGGGCCTGTGCTTTGTCTCCGCTGCCGACAGCAAAACCGGCATCCCCCTGCTGCTGGCGGCCTGTGAGGTCTCCGGCACCATGACCGTGGTGCAGGTTGAAACCGCCTCCAGCGGCGGCACCTCCGGCGGATCTTCCTCCGGCAGTACCAGCAACTCCAGTCAGTATACCATCAGGGCTGAGGCCGGTCAGGGGGGAACCATTTCTCCCGACGGATCCATCCGCGTGGAGAGGGGCGGTGACCAGACCTTCACAGTGAAAGCCGGCAGCGGGTACGAACTGAAGGACGTTTTGGTGGACGGCAAGAGCGTAGGCGCTGTGTCCCGGTACACCTTTGAGAATGTCCGTGCCGCGCACACCATTAAAGCGGTGTTCAGGGCGGTGGAGGAAACTGCTGAGAATCCCTTCATGGATGTGGCGGAGAACGCATGGTACAAGGCCGCTGTCGACTATGTTCACAGCGCGGGTCTGATGAATGGGATCAGTAACGCCGCTTTTGGACCTGATATCACGACCACCCGGGGCATGATTGTCACCATCCTGTATCGCATGGAAAATACCCCGGCCGTTTCCGGTGTGGCGGGGTTCATCGATGTGGCGGCGGACCAGTACTATACGGACGCTGTGGCCTGGGCCTCCGCCAACGGAATTGTCGGCGGATATGGAAACGGAACATTTGGGCCGAATGATCCCATTACGCGGGAACAGCTGGTGACCATGCTGTGGCGTTATGCCGGAAGCCCCGAGAGCAGCTACGCTTTGGATTCCTTCCAGGATCAGGGTGAAGTTTCCGGTTATGCCGCAACCGCCATGGCCTGGGCTGTGGAGCATGGCATTGTCAGCGGAACCTCTGCAACCACCCTCTCTCCGGCTGATATATCTACCCGTGCCCAGCTGGCGGCCATTTTGATGCGGTTTTGTGCCGATCAGACGGATATTTGAACTTGTCGTGTAATCCACAAATCAACAACAATCCGACGGGATTTCCGCTGGGAAGCAAAAACGGAAAACGGGAGGCGGCAGAATTTCGCCGCCTCCCGTTTGTGGGATGCTGTATATGGAAGAAATTAAGAAACAAAAACAAATGAAATTCCTGGTGGAGCTGGCCGTGCTGGCGTCCATGTTGCTAATGTGGTTCTGCCCAGTGGGATTAAACTCGTATCATAGATTTGAAACCGATACGCTGCACTATGTTCAGGCCGAAGTGCTGGAAATCCTGTCAGAGGAATTAGAGGATAGTTCCCTCGGCACCGGGCAGCAATTGGGCGCTCAGGAACTGTTGGTTCGCCTGGCCGACGGCGAAGAAGTTTATCTGACAAATTATCTGACTGAGACACACAATGTTTTGACGGAAGAGGGTACAAAGATTATCGTTTGTGCAGATGTTCCGGAAAATGCCGCGCCGTACTATACTGTCTATAACTATGACCGGAGCGGCGCCATTGCGGGGTTGATCGTTTGCTTTATCCTGTGCATGATTGTAATCGGAAAGCGCAAGGGCGCAGATGCATGCCTTGCCATTCTGTTTTCCCTGCTCTTTATCCTGCGTGTGCTTCTTCCAGCACTGTATAACGGACACTCCGCCATTGTGATGGGGCTTGTTACGGCGCTGCTTACCACAGCGGTTACATTGGTTTTACTGCATGGTCCCACCAAGCAATGCCTGTTGGGAATCGGAGCGACTCTGCTTGGCGAATTGGCAGCATGCGTGCTGTTCGCTGTCGCTTCCTCTCAATTCCATCTGACCGGCTTTCAGACCGATGAAGCGGAGGGTTTGCTGTTGATCGTCCAAGGCACCGGCCTGGATATTCGCACCCTGTTGTTTGCCGGGATCATGATCTCCTCCGTAGGCGCCGTGATGGACGTCGCCGTGTCGATCCTGTCCGCCCTGCGGGAGGTCGCCATCGCAGCCAAAGCTCCGACCCCCGGAATGCTGTTCCGCAGCGGCATGAATCTTGGACAGGATATGATTGGAACTATGAGCAACACGCTGATTTTTGCCTTTACGGGCGGCGCGCTGGCCACTATGATGGTATTTTGCTCTTATGGGATTCAGTTCCATCAGCTGCTGAGTTCGGATTTTCTGGCCGTGGAGCTTGCGCAGGGTCTGTGCAGTACCGCAGCCGTGATTTTGAGTGTTCCTGTTGCAGCCGTGATGGGCGCGGTCTTTTACGGAAAAAACAGAAAACACTGATTATTGAATGAACCCTTGGATCAAGCACAATCCCAGTCTTTCTTTTGCCCAAGCATGGAGGAGGTCAACGACTACTATATGGAAATGGAAGGGGCCGTCAATACCTGCTGAGCTCAAAGATGTATAGGCAGAATGAGCGGGATATAGCCTGTGTCCGCCAGACAGATATCGATCAAGTGCGCTATTCGGAGTTGGTTCTTAAGCTGGCAAACAGCAAAGATCTGTTACCGATCCGACGTCGCTGAATTACTCCATATCAATTTGCCCCAGGCCCATCATATCTTGAAGCGGCTAGTCCAGGCCGGAGACCTAAAGCCTATGGGGGAAAAACGTGGACGCAAATATTACCCTAAAGAGAAATAATGATTTCTTCTCAACAACTTGAACCTATATGGGAACGTGATTCTCTGGACTGGAAGGAGCTCCCGGCTTCGGAGATCACCCAGCGGGTCACCTCCAAGGTGCAGCCTGGGTCGATCGTGCTCTTTCACAATGCCGCCATCCATACCCCGGAGGCGCTGCCCGCCATTTTGGAGGCTCTCCTTCAGCAGGGATACACCTTTGTGCCCATCTCTCAGCTTATTCTCCCCAAGCCCTACACCATCGACCACACCGGCCGGCAGCTTCCGGGCTGAACAAAAAGAGACGGACCGCCACAAGGCGGCCCGTCTTTCTTCTTTTTTTGAACCAGCAGTCAGAAGCAGGCAATGTTGCTGTCGGTGCGGGATTCCGTGCCGCCCACCAGCACGCCGTTGTCCAGCCGGACGATCATCTGCCCCCGGCCGAAGCTGGGGGTGGACAGATCGGCGCGGATGTCGTGGCCCAGGCGCTGGAGCCCACGGGCCAGCTCCATGTCGAAGCGGGTCTCCACCGTGACCGAGTTGTCCCGCATCCACTGCCACCGGGGAGCGTCCAGAGCCTGCTGGGGATCCAGATGGAAGTCCACATAGTTCATGACCACCTGCACATGGCCCTGGGGCTGCATGTAGCCGCCCATGACACCGAAGGGTCCCACCGGTTTTCCGTCCTTCATCAGAAAGCCGGGAATAATGGTGTGGTAGCTCCGTTTGCCGGGTTTCAGGCAGTTGGCGTCGGCGCTGTCCAGGGAGAAATCGTGCCCCCGGTTCTGGAGCGCCACACCAGTGCCGCCCACCACGATGCCGGAGCCGAAACCCATGTAGTTGGACTGAATATAAGAGACCATATTCCCCTCCCCGTCGGCACAGCACAGATAGACGGTGCCGCTCTTGGGCGGGAGGGCGTGGGTGTAGACCCGGGCGGTCCCGCCCATCTCAGCGGCCCTCTGGGCCCCGTAGGCGGGCAGGAGCAGCCGGTGGTAGTCCAGCTCCATGCAGTCGGGGTCGGTGACATAGCGGAACGCATCGGCAAAGGCCATCTTCATGGCCTCCAGCTGCCGGTGATAGGTCTGGACACAGTCCTTCTCGGGGAAGGAGAACTCTTTGAGGACATTGAGGGCCATCAAGGCGGCGATCCCCTGCCCGTTGGGCGGGATCTCGCAGACCTGGTAGCCCCGGTAATCCACCGAGATGGGCTCCACCCACCTGGCCTGATAGGCGGCCAGATCCTCATAGCGGAGATAGCCGCCGAACTTGCGGCTGTCGGTGTCGATCTTCCGGGCGATGTCCCCGGAGTAAAAGGCCTCGGCCCCGGTCTCCCCGATGGCCTCCAAGGTGTCGGCGTGATGGGGCAGGCGGATCATGTCTCCCGCCTGATAGGGCCGCCCTTCGGGAACAAAGGTCCGGTACCACTCCTCAAACTCCGGCCCGGTGCAGGTCTGGCGGTATTTTCCAAAGGCCCGCTGCCACATGACGGCCAGATTGGGGGAGCAGGGGTAGCCCTCCCGGGCGTAGCGCACGGCGGGAGCCACCGACTTGGACAGGGGCAGACGTCCGAACCGGCCGGACAGCTCCGCCCACGCCCTGGGTGCGCCGGGCACCGTCACGGGGGTCCAGCCATAGGTGGGCATCTTGCCGTCCACATCCCGGTGATCGGCCAGTACCTGCCCGATGGAGGCCAGTTGAGGGGCCGGGCCGCTGGAGTTGAGCCCGTAGAGCCTTTGATCTTTCTCCGACCACACCAGAGCGAAGGCGTCGGCGCCGATGCCGTTGGCGGTGGGCTCCACCACTGTGAGGGCGGCGGCGGCGGCGACGGCGGCGTCCATGGCGTTGCCCCCCTGGCGCAGGACCTCCAGTCCGGCGGCGGCGGCCTGGGGAGAAGAGCAGTTCACCATGCCGCCCCGGGCGTAGATGGGATAGCGCTGAGAGGGATAGCGCTGAAAGACGGGGTCAAAAACGGTATTCATGAGCGGGGAGCTCCTTTCTCTTTGTCGTAGAGATGGCAGGCCACAAAGTGGCCCGGTTCCCGTTCCTTCATCAGGGGCTTCTCCCGGGAGCAGATATCCATGCACCTGGCACAGCGGGTGTGGAAGGGACAGCCGGAGGGCGGAGTCATAGCGCTGGGGACGTCTCCCTCCAGTACGGACTCGGTGGAGTGCTCCTGTCCCACCTTCAGCCGGGGCACGGAGGCCAGCAGGGATTCGGTGTAGGGATGGAGGGGGGTGTGGAACAGAGCCTTGGAATCGGCCAGCTCGCAGGCGTTGCCCAGATACATGACCAGGATGCGGTCGCAGAAGTGCTTGACCACGCCCAAATCGTGGGTGATAAAAAAGTAGGTCAGATGCTTTTCGGCGCTCAGCTCGTTGAGGAGCTGGAGGATCTGGGCCTGGACCGACACGTCCAGCGCGGAGACCGACTCGTCCAGCACCACGAACTTGGTGTCCAGGGCGATGGCCCGGGCGATGCCCACCCGCTGCTTCTGGCCGCCGGAGAGGGCGTTGGGATAGGAGTAGTAGTGTTCCCGTTTGAGGCCCACCTTTTCCAACAGGTCCATGGTCTTTTCCCGGCGGACCTCGGCGGGGAAGTCGGTGTTGATGACAAAAACCTCTTCAATGGACTTGCCCACGCTCTGGCGGGGATCCAGGGAGGCGGCAGGGTCCTGGAAGATCATCTGCATCTCCCGGCGCAGCTCCCGCATCTCGTCCCCGGTGAGCTTGCCCAGGTTGATGCCGGTTTCATAGTTGCCGTCCAGCTTGGCCTGATAGGCGGGGTCCTGGGTGCGCTCGGTGATGGGCAGAACGTCTTTGCCCCGGTAGTCCCGGAAGGCCTGAAGGCGGTAATTGCGGGAGGTCTCCACCAGCCGGTCGGCCTCCGCCCGGGCGGCATCCATCTTGGCCTTGAGGCCGCTGTCGGGGGCGCCATCCACCCGGCCCTCCTCATACTGCTTTTCATATTCCCGGAACTTCTTCATGGCTGAGGCGGCGGCCGCCGTCGCCTTCTGCGCCTGGTCAAAGAGCGCCTGAATCTTGGGCAGGTCCTTGCAGAGGATCAGCGAGCCCACGGTGCGGGAGCCCTCCCGCAGCTGCCGGGAGGCGTCCTTCCGCAGCTCCCGGGCCTGAAACTCCAGTTCACTGAGCTTTTTCTGGAGCTTGGCCTCCTTTTTGACCTCCTTGTCGCTGCCCAGCGCGGAGAGCGCCTCGATCTCCCCCCGGAGGACGTCGGCTTTCTTCTCCACGCCCACGGACTTCTGATAGAAGTCCACAGCCGCCTTCTGGTAGGCGGGCAGCCTGGCCACTTCCTTGGCCAGATATTTGGGACACATCTCATCCCGGGTACGCCCGTAATAGATGCACGCTCCGGAGGTCTGGGGATAGAGCTGGAGGATCACACGTCCAAGGGTGGACTTGCCGCAGCCCGATTCGCCCACCACGCCGAACTTTTCTCCTTCATAAATGGAAAAGGTCACGTCCTCCACGGCTTTGATGTTGACCCCTCTGCGGACGGGGAAATATTTCTTTAGCTTTTTCAGTTCCAGCAGTTTTTTTCTCTCTCCGCTCATCTGTGACCCTCCTTCCCGTATTCCTCCGCCACCTTATGGCAGCAGACCAGGTGCCCCGGTTCGACCTCCAGCTCTGCCGGCACCTCGGCCCGACAGCGGTCGGTGGCGTAGGGGCAGCGGGGATGGAACCGGCAGCCGCCGATCTCCTCGGTGATGTTGGGGAAGGTGCCGGGGATGGGCTGGATGTCGAAGCTGTCCTCATCCACGTTGGGCACGGCCCTCATCAGTCCGATGGTATAGGGGTGGAGCGGCTTGGAGAAGATGGCGCCGATGCTCCCCTCCTCCACCTTCCGCCCGGAGTAGAGGATGACCACCCGGTCGGCGATCTCAGCCACTACGCCCAGGTCGTGGGTGATAAAGAGCACGCCGGTGGAGACGTCCTTCTTGAGCTTGTTGAGCAGGACCAGCACCTGCTTCTGGATGGTCACATCCAGGGCGGTGGTGGGCTCGTCGGCGATCAGGAGGGAAGGCTTCACCGCCATGACCATGGCGATCATGATACGCTGACGCAGGCCGCCGGAGAGCTGGAAGGGGAACTGCTTCATCCGGTCGGCAGGGTTGGCGATGCCCACCTTTTCCAGATAGCCCACGGCGGTGTCGTAGGCCTCTTTTTTGCTCATGTTCCGGTGGAGAATGAGCTCTTCCGTCATCTGACGGCCGATGGTGAGCAGGGGATTGAGGGCGGTCATGGGCTCCTGAAAGATCATGCCCATCTGCTTGCCCCGCACCGCGTTCCGCTCCCGGGGGGACATGGTGGTCAGCTCCTGCCCGTTGAGCTTAATGCTGCCGGAGACCACCCGGCCGTTGCCCGGCAGCAGGTCCATGATGGACAGGGTGGTGACGCTCTTGCCGCAGCCGGATTCACCCACCATGCAGAGCGTTTCGTTCTCCTCGATGTCAAAGGAGACGCCCCGCAGGACTTCATATTCTTTTTTGTCGATGCGGAAGGTGGTGACCAGGTCCTTCACTTCAAGCACTTTTTTCCCCATGGGGCATCCTCCTCAGAAACAGGTGCGTGTTCAGCTCCGACCTCCCCGCCGGGAAGGGCGGAGCTGAACATGCACCGGGATTTGTTCAGCCGTCCCGCCGCGCCGCCCCGCCGGGCGGCGCGGGAGACGAGACGGCGCTCAGGCCGCGTAGCCGAAGTCGCTGACGTAGAATGTACCGCTGGCATCCAGGGTGACGCCGGTATAGGCGGTGTTGTAGCAGAACAGGTTGGTGGAGTTGTAGACGGGCTGCACATAGGCCTCATCCATCAGCAGGGCGTTGGCCTTGAGCAGGTTCTCGATCCGAAGGTCCTTCTCTGAGGTGGTCTTGCTGGCGTCGATGTAGCCGTCCAGGGTGGCGGCATCGGCGGCGAGCAGGCGGATACGCTTCGCGCCGTTGACGGAGTGGAAGTTGGGCTCCATCAGCTCGGAACCGTCCCGGGTCACGTTGGACCAGGCGGCCATGGTGACGTCGAAGCGGCCGTCGGCCTTGCTCTCGGTGAGCCAAGCGGACCAGTCGATGGTCTCGATCTTGATCTTGTTGAAGCCGGCCTTGGTCAGGCTGGCCTGGAGATATTCGCCCATCTTGGAGTAGACAGGAGTGGACGGGACCAGGAAGAGGATCTCCTCGTCGGCCCAGCCGGGATGCGCGTCCAGGATGGCCTTGGCCCCGTCGGGATCATAGGCGATGTTGTGGGTCTCGGCCTCTTCAGTGTAACCGAAGATCTTGGGGCCCAGGACGGAGTTGGCCACAGAGGCGTAGCCCTCCATGATGTAATCCACGTAGCCCTGCTTGTCAATGCCCTTGGCCAGAGCGGTGCGGAAGTCCTTCTCAGCCATGATGGGGTTGACGGCGGATTCCGCCCGCATGGCAAAGTAGTAGATCTGGGCGGCCTCAGAGGTGTCGGAGGTCACGCTGGACATAGCCTTCACCCGGGGCAGCTGTTCCACGGAGATCCTGGGCATGAAGTCGGCCTCGCCGGTCTCCATCCGGGCGATGGCGGTGGACTCCTCGGTGATGATGGTCATGGTCACGTCTTTGATGGCGGGCTTGTCCCCCCAGTAGTTGTCGTTGCGGGTGAGCACCACATTGGAGCCGGAGACGCTGCTGACGAACTGGTAAGGGCCGGTGCCGCAGGGCTGGGTCATCAGATCCTGCTTCTGCTGGGCGGTGGGAGAGACAATGGCGGAGTTGGTGTGGGCCAGCTTGGCCAGCAGCACGCCGTCCTCATACTTCAGGTGGAGCACCACGGTGTTCTCATCGGGGCACTCAATGGTGTCGATGGAGCCGGCGATGGAGGCACGGGCGGAGCCGAAGTCGGGGTTTTTGATGAGCTCGAAGGTGTACTTCACCGCCTCGGCGTTAAAGGGGGTGCCGTCCTGGAAGGTGACGCCCTTCCGGAGTTTGATGGTGGCGGTCAGGCCGTCCTCGGAGAACTCGGGATAGTCGGCGGCCAGCAGGCAGTTGTACTCGCCGGACACCGGGTCGATGCGGTAGAGGGTCTCATAGATCTGGGCGTTGACATAGGTGGAGGCGGAGTCGTTGGTCCGCAGGGGGTCAAAGCCGGTGAAGGGAGCGGTGAGAGCAATGTTGAACATTTTGCCCTCTGCGGATCCGGCCGCAGCGGAGTTCGCGGGAGCTGCGCTCTCGGCGGGGGTGGTGCTGCCGTCGCCGCAGCCGGCCAGCAGGCCCAGGGAAAGGGTGCAGGCGGTGGCGAAGCAGATGAGCTTCTTCCAGGATTTCATTTTTTTCTCTCCTTTTCCTATTTTTTGACTCTTTCTATTGCCAGCCGTCCTTGGCAAACAATACCGATTCAGTCCTTCAGACTGGGATCCAGGATGTCCCGGAGCTTGTCCCCCAGGATGTTGAAACAGATCACGGTGATCATCACCGCCAGGCCGGGCACGAAGATCAGGCTGGGCCGCTGCCACAGATATTCCTTGGCTGCGGCGATCATTCCGCCCCACTCCGGCATGGGAGGTGTGACGCCCATGCCCAGATAACTCAGAGTGGAGATGGAGATAATGGAAGTGGCCATTCGCATGGTGGCAATGACGATGATGGTGGGCAGGGCGTTTTTCAGCACGTGGACCAGCAGGATGCGGGAGTCCCGGGCGCCCAGGGAGCGGGTAGCCATCACGTAGTCCTCCTCCTTGATCTGGAGCACCTTGCCCCGGACCATTCGGGCAAAGGAGGGGATGGACCAGATGCTGATGGCCAGCATGGCGTTAAAGGTGTTGACGCCCAGCATGGCCACGATCAGCATTGCCAGCAAAATACTGGGAAAGGTGAACAGCAGATCCATAAACCGCATGATAATGTTGTCCAGCCTTTTGTAGTACCCGGCCAGCAGTCCGCAGGCGACGCCCACCACAAGGCCCATGGCCGTGGAGACGAAGCCGACCATCAACGAGACCCGGCCGCCCCACAGAAGGCGGGAAAAGACATCCCGGCCGAAGTTGTCGGTGCCCAAAGGGTGTCCCGGAACGTACTGCTCGGTGGGCTTGTAGCCGGGGGCATTGACGTCTGTCTCCACCGTCCACTTAGCCCAGATGCCGGGGCGGAGGCGGATGGAGGGATCCTGCTCTTCATAGCCGTAGGGAGAGATCACCGGCGCCAGGACCACCAGAACGACCTCTGCGATCAGCAGGAAAAAGCAGATCGTGGCCAACTTGTTTTTCAGCAGCTTGCGAAAGGCTGCGCGAATGGGGTGACTGCGCTTTTTCTCATCCATGCCGCGCACCTCCCTTATTCATATTTGATGCGCGGATCGATGACGCAGTAGAAGAGATCGACCAGCAGGTTGATGAGGATGAACATGGCCGCGATCACCAGAACGGTGCTCTGGACCACCGGGTAGTCCCGGTTGTTGATGGCCTTGATGAGATAGGTTCCGATGCCGTTGATGACGAACACCTGCTCGGTGATGATGGCGCCGCCCAGCAGTCCGCCGAAGCTGGTGCCGAACTGGGTGACCAGCGGGATGAGGGCGTTGCGCAGAGCGTGGACGCCGATGATAGTCTTGCGCTTGAGACCCTTGGATTTGGCGGTGCGGATGTAATCGGACTGGAGCACGTCCAGCATGGCCGAGCGGCCGATGCGGGTGAAGCTGGCCACGGTGGCGGTGGAGAGGGCGATGGCGGGGAGGATGACCTCCTTAAAGCCGATTGGGGTCCAGAAATAGTGCGTCATGCCGCCGGAGGGGAGCCATTTGAGGACCACGGAAAAGATGTACATCAAAATCGTGCCCAGAAGGAAGTTGGGGATAGAGATGCCGATAAGAGAGCCTGTGGTGAGCACATTGTCCACCAGCTTGTCTTTTTTCAGCGCGGTGAGGATACCGGCCGGGATGCCCACCAGCACGGCCAGGATCATACTGGCACAGGCCAGATTCAGCGTGTTGGGCAGGCGGACCAGAATCTCGTTGAGAATGGGCTGCCGGGTGGTGTAGGAGGTGCCCAGGTCCAGTGTGACGAGGTTTTTCAGATAGATCAGATACTGGACCAGAAAGGGCTTGTCCAGCCCCAGGCTGGCCCGCACCTGGGCAATATCCTCCTCTGTGGCGCTGACGCCGGCCACCATGGTGGCCGGATCTCCGGGGGCAATGTACAAGCTGGCAAACACAATAAAACTCATGCCCAGCAGGAGCAAAAACATCAGCACAATTCGCTTGAAAACGTATTTTCGCATCAACAGCGCCTCCCGAAAAGAAAGTTATAGCTTTCCTTTTGCTAACTACATTGTCAAATTGTTTTTCTTATCATAAGGCCACAGCCACATTTTTGCAACACTTTCTTTTGTCATCTTGACAACTTTCGTTGTTCTGACAAAAATCGCCGCCCGTTTTCTTCTTTTTTTAATCTTTTTCCCAAATCCCCATAAAAAACAGTACTTACCTCCAGGGGAAATACATAAAAAAATGACAGCTCTCCCGACTGGGAAGCTGTCACTCTGTTGTAAAAGTGTCAATTATAATACTTTTTGTCAATATTTCGCTTTTGCGTTTTCTCAGATGCGGATTCCCTTGCGCGTCTTGATCCGGGAGACGATAATATCACTGCTGATATGCTCAATACCGGGAAGGGGGTAGAGCTTTTCCAGGACAAAATGCTCCAGGTCCTGATTCATCTCCAGGACCGCGTGCACGTGGAGCTTGCCGGGGCCGGTCATCAGATATACGTCCGTGACAGCCTCTTCCTCGATCAGCCGGTCCGCGACCTCTCGAAGGTGGGCGGGCTGCACTTGGAGGTCAAAAAAGACGGAGACGTTCCGTCCCACCTTTTCCGGGTTTAAGACAATGGTGTAGCGCTCGATGACACCCTTTTGCTCCAGGACGTCCATGCGGTTCTTGACCGCCACCCGGGACAAGCCCACCCGATCTGCGATCTCAATAAGAGAAGTTCTGGAATTTTCAATTAAAATGTCTAAAATTTGCTGATCCGCCCGATCCAGGGTGTTGCTTTTCATCAGGATCTCCCCCATATTTTTACAAGGTAGCGCATTACCGTATATTGTAACGAATATCCAGAAAAAAAGCAACGAGTTTTCTTTTTGAAATATATTTTTTATCAAATTTGTCAAAATGGATTACAATTGGTGTCAAAAGAATCGTACAAAAGGTTATATTATTTCAAAAAGGAAAACAGAGTATTGCAATTTGAAATCTTGCGCGGTAAGATAAGGTCACCATCAAACAGTGGGAGGCGGAGGAATGAAGCGGCTTTTCGAAATCTTTCTGGTATTTTTTAAGATCGGACTGTTCACCATCGGCGGCGGATATGCCATGCTGCCCATCATTCAGCGGGAGGTGGTGGAGACCAAGCACTGGATGACGGACGAAGAATTCCTGGACGCCATCTCCCTGACCAACAGCCTGCCCGGGCCCCTGGCCACCAACTCGGCCACCTTTGTGGGCTATCGGGTGGCCCGGGCGCCCGGCTCCGTGGCGGCTGTTCTGGGGGCGGCGACTCCCTCGGTCATCATTATCCTGCTCATCGCCATGGTGTTTCACAATATTATGGACTATCCCGTGACGCAGTATATTTTTAACGGCGTGCGGCCCGCAGTGGCAGCCCTCATCCTGTATGCGGTGGTCAAGTTGGCCAAGTCGGCCAAGGTGGGAGCGTATTTTAACTGGATCGTGGCGCTGTTCGGCTTTGTGGCCGTGGCTGTGTTTGGCCTGCACCCCATTGTGGTGGTGGTCTGTTCGGCTGCCTACGGCCTTCTGCTGCGCGGCCAGGTGGTCAAAGCGGTGGATGCCCACCGGGAAAAAAAGGAGGAGTCCAAATGAATCTGCTGCTGCAAGTTTGCTTCTCCTTCTTGAAGATCGGCGCGTTCTCCTTTGGCGGAGGCTACGCCGTCCTTTCCTTTATTCAGCGTGAGGTGGTGGACGGTCACGGCTGGATCAATCCCGCCGACTTTGTCAACATCGTGGCCATTGCCGAGATGACCCCCGGCCCCATCGCGGTGAATTCCTCCACCTTTGTGGGTTACAACCTCTTCGGCATCGGCGGCGGGATTATCTGCTCTTTGTGTACGCTGCTGATCCCCTTTTGTCTGTCCCTCCTCGTGTCCATCTACTTCTCCAAGTTCAAGGACAGCCCTGCGCTGAAAAACGCCCTGTCCGGCATCCGCCCGGCAGTGATCGGGCTGATCGCCGCCTCTTGTCTCTCGGTGGCGAAGATCTCCATCACCAGCGTTTACAGCCTCCTCTTTTTCGGCGTGGCTCTGTTTATGGTCTGGAGGTGCAAGATCAATCCCATCATCACGCTGGCCACCTGCGGGGGCCTGGGTGCGCTTTTCTACGGTGTGATCCTGCCTGTCCTGAGGGCCTGAGCGGCCTCGGAGCGATCCGTAAAAACGGCTGTCCCCTGCTGGGGGCAGCCGTTTTTTGGTTCAGCAGATAGAAAACCGATAACGGGTCTCCTGGTCGTACCGCTCCCCCGGACGCAGGACGCTGTCAGGAAAGTCCCCGTGGTGGATGGCGTCCGGCCAGTTCTGGGCCTCCAGGCACAGCCCGGAGCGGGGGCGGTAATGGGCGCCCCCTTTTCCGTCGGGAGCCTCCAGATAGTTGGCGGTGTAAAGCACCAGTCCGGGCTGGGTGGTCTCACATTCCATCCGCACCCCGGCGGCCTCCACCCGTGCCGCCGGCCGGCAGGGGACCCGGGGCTCTGCGCCCAGCGCAAAGCAGTGGTCGTAGCCCCGCCCTGCCCGGATCTGAGGGTGATCGCTGTCCAGTCCCGGCCCCAGCAGGGTGGGACGGCGCAGGTCGAAGGGGGTCCCGGCCACATCCGGGAGCCGCCCCGTGGGCATGCTGCCGTCCCCCAGCTCCAGATACCGGTCGGCCCGGAGCTCCACCCGGTGTTCCGCCACGTCTCCCGCGGCGTGTCCGGCCAGATTGAAATAGCTGTGGTTGGTGAGATTCAGGACGGTGGGGGCGTCGGTCTCGGCGTGGTAGAAAAGAGACAGGGCGTTGTCCTCCGTGAGGGCGTAGGTCACCCGGACCTCCACCCGGCCCGGAAAGCCTTCCTCTCCCGCCGGACTGACATAGGAGAGCTCCAGCCCGCCCCGCCGGGCGGGCCGCGCCTGCCACACCCGGCGGTGGAAGCCGAAAAAGCCGCCGTGCAGGCAGTTGGGCGCCTGACTGGGGGAGAGGGGAAACGCCTTTCCGTCCAGAAAAAAGGACGCCCCGCCGATGCGTCCGGCCACCCGGCCCACCACCCCGCCCATGGCGGTATCCTGATGGGCCTCATAGGCCGATACGCTGTCAAAGCCCAGGGCCACGTCCCGGATCCCCTCTGGGGCAGGGACGCAGAGCGCGCGGAGCGTCGCCCCGTAAGTGAGCACCTCGGCGGTCATGCCCCAGGTGTTGGTCAGCGTCCAGCAGGAGACCGCCTGCCCGTCCGCGGTGGTACCGAAGGGCCGTTCGATCAGGTCCATCCCCTCACACCTGCCTTATGAACCGGAGGAAGGCCTCCCGTCCGGCCGCATCCCGCCGGTAGACCCCGGCGTGCTCCAGCACCTGGGCAAAGACCAGACCGGTCTCCTTCTTCACGATGTCCAGGGCGTTGGAGGAATCGATGGTCCCGTATTTGTTCCGGAAGCCCTCAGCCCAGTCGGCGTGCTTGACCGTGCGCTCGTCGGCGCGGAGATCGGCGCCCCGGACCAGCGCGTCGGCCACCGCCCCCAGCTCCTCCTTGAGACGGGCGGGGAGCACGGCCAGACCCATCACCTCGATGAGGCCGATGTTCTCCTTCTTGATGTGGTGCAGCTCGGCGTGGGGGTGGTAGAGCCCCAGAGGATGCTCCGGGGTGGTGAGGTTGTTCCGGAGCACCAGATCCAACTCGTAGTCTTCCCCCCGGCGGCGGGCGATGGGGGTGATGGTGTTGTGGGGCACGCCGTCGGTCTCGGCAAAGATCACGGCCTCGGCGTCGGTATAGCCCCGCCAGCTCCGGAGGATGCGGTCGGCCAGATCGGTGAGCGCCTCCGGGTCAGGCCCGGTGAGCCGCAGCACCGACATGGGCCAGCGGACGATCCCCGCCCGGATGCCGGGGTAGTCCGGGAAGGAGACAGGGGTCTCCACCGGGGCCTTCTCCATGGCGAAGGTGTAGCGCCCGCCCTGGAAGTGGTCGTGGGCCAGAATGGAGCCGCCCACAATGGGCAGGTCGGCATTGGAGCCCACAAAGTAGTGGGGGAACTGCCTTACGAAGTCCAGCAGCTTGGCAAAGCAGGCCCGGTCGATCTTCATGGGGGTGTGCCGGGCGTTGAGGCAGATGCAGTGCTCGTTGTAGTAGACGTAGGGGGAGTACTGTAAAAACCAGGGCGCGCCGTGGATGGTGATGGGGATGATGCGGTGGCTGGACCGGGCGGGGTGGTCCAGCCGGCCGGCGTAGCCCTCGTTCTCAGCGCAGAGCTGGCACATGGGATAGCCCCCCGCCGGGAGGTCCCGGGCGGCGGCGATGGCCTTGGGGTCCTTCTCCGGTTTGGAGAGGTTCACCGTGATATCCAGCTCGCCGTATTCTGTGGGAACGACCCACTTCATGTCCCTGACGATGCGATCCCGCCGGATATAGTTGGTGTCCTGGCTGAATCGATAGTACCAGTCGGTGGCCGCCCGGGGGGACTGGGCATAGAGGGTTCGGAACTGCCGGGTCACCTGGGCGGGGCGGGGGGTGATCCGCCCCATGAGCATGGTGTCGAACAGGTCCCGCTCGGTGATGGAGGAGCCGTCCAGCAGGCCGCGGGCGGCGGCGTCGTCGGTGAGCTCGTCCAGCACCCGGGCCAGGTCGATCTCCCCGGTCACGGGAGCGCCGGAGGGGGTGTAGGAGGAGAGGCCCAGGGCGTCCAGCAGCGTGTTCACCGCCCAGGTCTCGTCCCCCGCTTCGATGAGCCCGGTCTGCCGGGCATAGGCGACCAGCTTCTCAATGGCCAGATCTTTCATATCCGTCACCTCACCCGATCACCGTGCATCCGCCCTCGGGGCGGATGGAGAGCACATGGCACATACCGGGGCCCAGCAGGGCCTCCATCCCCAGCCGGAAGGAGGGGAGCAGATCGTTGGGGACAAAGGCCTGGACCGTGCCGGCGAAGCCGCCGCCGTGGACCCGGACGGCGCCCCGCCCGCCCAGCAGCTCCTCAGCCTGGGCCAGGACGACGGGGATGGCCTGCTGGCGGGGGTCGGCGGCGGCCCAGGTGTTCTCCAGCCGCAGGGCGGAGGAGAGCCCGGAGGCCCGCACCAGGGCCAGGAAGCGGTCAAAATCCCCCTGCTCCAGGGCCTCGGCCTCCTCGGCCGCCCGCCGGTCCTCGGAAAAGAAGTGCATGGCCCGGAGGATCGCCCGGTCTCCCAGCGCCTTTCGCAGGGCGGGAATGTGGGCGCGGAACTCCGCTTCGTCCACTTCCCGGAGGACGGTCTTGCCCAGGGCGGCCGCCACCGCCTTCATCTCTCCGGGAATGGCGGCATACTCGGCGGTGAGGTCGGCGTGGTCGGCCCCGGAGTCGATGATGCACAGGGCGTGCCCGGCGGCCGAGAAGTCAAAGTCCACCCGGCGCACCACCGGCGCGGCGGGATCCTGAAAGTCGATGGAGACCGCCCCGCCCACGGCGGAGGCCGTCTGGTCCATCAGGCCGCAGGGCTTGCCGAAGAAGCGGTTTTCGGCCGCCTGACCCAACTGGGCCAGCGTGACGGCGCTCAGGGTGCCGCCGCAGAAGAGGTGGTTGAGAATGACTCCCATGAGCACCTCGTATGCCGCCGAGGAGGAGAGGCCGGACCCGGCGGGCACATTGGAGGTGACGTAGGCGTCGAAGCCCCTGGGCGTATAGCCCTTCTCGGCCACCCCGGCGGCCACGCCCCGCACCAGCGCGGCCGAGGTCTCGGCCTCCGCCGCCACGGGGGTGAGGACGGACAGGTCGACGGCGAGGTCGGGGTAGCCCTCGCTCCGCACCCGGATGGTTTCGGTGCCGTTGGGCGCGGCTACCGCCAGCATGTCCATGTTCACGCTGGCGCACAGCACCCGGCCGTGCTGGTGGTCGGTGTGGTTGCCGCCGATCTCGGTGCGGCCCGGGCCGCTGAACACGGCGGCGGGGGCGTCCGGCCCGGCGGAAAAGAGCTCCTGGTAGCGGCGCACCGCTCCGGCAATGCGCTCCCGCTGGGCCGCCGCCATGGGCGCGCCGCAGCAGAGGCGCTCCAGCCGCTGGTCATAGGTTCCGGCAGCCAGACTCTTCAGAATGGTCTTGCAGGTGGTCATCTTTCTTTCATCCTTTCCGTGGATCGGGGTGGGGTCTCTCCCCCCGGATAAAAACAGGGAGGCCCGCCGGGGCCTCCCTGTCAGGCTGTGAAAGCAGCTTATTTCTTGGTCAGATACTTGCGCATATCCAGCGCGCAGGCGAAGAGGATGATGGCGCCCTTGATGAGGTAGAAGAAGTTCTGGTTCATGCCGGGGATCATGTTCAGGCCGATGAAGATCAGCCGGAGCATCAGAACGCCGATGACGATGCCGGAGATCTTGCCGATGCCGCCGACGAAGCTGACGCCGCCGATGACGCAGGCCGCGATGGCGTCGAGCTCGTAGTTGAAGCCGGTGTTGGCGGTGTTGGAGGCCACACGGGCACCCTCGATGAAGCCGGTGAAGCCGTACATGGCTCCGGCCAGGGCAAAGACCAGCACGGTGGTGGCAAAGACGTTGACGCCGGAGACCTTGGCGGCCTCCTCATTGGAGCCCAGGGCGAACATGTTCTTGCCGAAGGTGGTCTTGTTCCAGATGAACCACATGATGGCGGTGAGGATCACCGCATAGAGGACGTAGCGGGGCACTGCGATGTCTCCCACGCTGAACAGGGGGCCCTTGACAAAATCGGTGTAGCTCTTGTCCAGGTTGGCGATGGCCATGCCGTTGTTGTTGCCCAGGGTCACATAGATCAGCAGCATGGTGTAGACAATGAGCTGAGTGCCCAGGGTCACGATGAAGGGATGGAGCTTGAACTTGGCCACAAAGAAGCCGTTGAACGCTCCGATGGCCGCGCCCACCAGCATCACCAGAGGAATGACCACGAAGACGGGCAGCGCGCCGATCTCGGGCCACATCTTGTTGGCCATGTTGAGGGTGCTCTGAAGAAGGGAAGCGGAGATGCAGGCGGTCAGGCCGACAATCCGTCCGGCGGAGAGGTCGGTGCCGGTGAGGACGATACATCCGCCGATGCCCAGAGCGGCGGGCAGATAGGCCGCGGTCTGGGAGATGATGTTGATGATGGAACCAGTGGTGAGGAAGTTGGGGTTGATGATGGCGATGTAGATGGCGGCAATGACCATCAGAATGATCAGCGCGTTGTTGAGAACGAAGTTGCCCACGTTTTTGATGTCGACCGCCTTCCGGGCAGTCTCCTGAAGCTGTTTGGACTCCTGACTCATATGGTGTCCCTCCCCTTACACATATTTGGCCGCCAGGGTGAGGATCTCTTCCTGGCTGGTGTTTTTCGCGTCGACCTCTCCGGCCACCCGGCCGCCGGACATGACCAGAATGCGGTCGCAGACTCCCAGCAGCTCGGGCATTTCGGAAGAGACCATGATGACCCCCTTGCCCTCTTCGGCCAGGTTGAGGATGAGCTGATAGATCTCATACTTGGCGCCCACGTCGATGCCCCGGGTGGGCTCATCCAGCAGCAGCACCTCTGGCTTGGTGAGCAGCCACCGGCCGATGATGACCTTCTGCTGGTTGCCGCCGGAGAGGGAGCGGATCTGGGTGGACTGGCTGGGGGTCTTGATGTGCATGGCCTGGATGGACCACGCGGTGTCCTCGGCCATCTTCTTGTTGCTCAGGCAGATGCCGCCCACCAGGTAGTTTTTCAGGTTGGAGATCACGGTGTTTTCCCGGATGTCCCGAATGCCGAAGATGCCGGTGGCCCGGCGCTCCTCCGTGAGCAGGGCGAAGCCGTTTTTGATGGACTCCCTGGGGGAGCGGTTGTGGATCTCCCTGCCGTGGAGACGGATGGTGCCGCTCTCCTTGGTCATGGCCCCGAAGAGATTCTCCAGAACCTCGGTGCGGCCCGAGCCGTCCAGGCCTGCGATGCCCAGCACCTCGCCCTTCCGCAGCTGGAAGGAGGCGTCCTTGAGCCGGGTGTACTTGCCCGAGAGATGTTCCACGTCCAGGATGACCTCTCCCGGCTCATTGTTCTTGGGCGGGAAGCGGTTGGTCAGCTCCCGGCCCACCATGAGCTTGATGATCTCCTCCATGGTCAGGTCCTTGGCCGGACGGGTGGCCACCCAGGTGCCGTCCCGCATGATGGTGACCTCATCGGAGATGCGCAGGATCTCCTCCATCTTGTGGGAGATGTATATGATGCCGCAGCCCTGGTCCCGCAGCATGTTGATGATGCGGAACAGATGCTCCACCTCGGTCTCGGTGAGGGAGGAGGTGGGCTCGTCAAAGACAATGACCTTGGAGTGGTAGCTCACGGCCTTGGCGATCTCCACCATCTGCCGCTTGGACACGGGCAGGGTGCGCATGATGGCGCTGGGGTCCACCTCCACCGCCAGATCGTTGAAGATCTCCCGGGTCTTTTTCCGCATGGCCCCTTCGCTGACCATGATGCCCCCCACGGTGGGGTAGCGGCCCAGCCAGAGGTTATCCTGCACGCTGCGGGTGAGGGCCTGGTTGAGCTCCTGATGGACCATGGCCACACCGTTTTCCAGGGCTTCCTTGGAGCTTTTGAAGTCCACCTCTTTGCCGTCCAGGACGATGGTGCCGCTGTCCTTGCTGTAAATGCCGAAGAGACACTTCATCAGCGTGGACTTGCCCGCGCCGTTTTCCCCCATCAGGGCGTGGACGGTCCCCGGGCGGACGGTGAGAGACACATTGTCCAGGGCCTTGACGCCCGGGAATTCCTTGGAGATGCCCCGCATCTCCAGAAGAGCAGTTCCTTCCATTTACATCCTCCTCTCTTGACGGCCCGGGGCCGCCGGGTCTGCGAAGCCGCCGCTTCCGCCGTGCCCGGGCCTGCACAGCGGAAGCCGAGGCTCCGCAGCGAAACAAAAATGATGGGAAAGAGCGGGGCTGCCGACGCTGGCAGCCCCGCTCGGCCATAACGGATCAGATCACGCAGAGCGGGCGAGGGGCCATCAGTCCGCGCTGGTGGCATCGTACACGCCGTAAGGCACACGGACCTTGGCCACGCCGGAGTCCACGTTGTAGGTGTCGGCGATGCCTTCCATGACGGCCTTGCCGTCCTTGACGTTGGCGGTCAGGGCGCAGATGGTCTCGGCCATGCCCACGGCGTCCTGCTTGACGGTGGCGGTCATCTGGCCGGCCTTGATGAGGGCCTTGGCGGAATCGGTGGCGTCCACGCCGAACACGGGGATGGACTTGCCGTCGCCGGTGTTGTAGCCCACGCTCTGGAGCGCGGAGACCACGCCCTCGGCCATGCCGTCGTTGTTGCAGATGACCAGCTCGATCATGTTCTTGTTGGCGTCAGAGTAGGAGGACAGGTTGGTGGACATGAAGTCGAAGCCGGCCTGAGAGGACCAGGCGCCGTTGGGGTCGACCTGATATTTGGTGGCGGCGGTGTCGCCCAGGAAGTAGGACAGCTCGGGCTTGCCGGCGGCGGTCAGGACAGCGTTGGCGTCCTCCACACCGTACTGGCTGCGGGCCTCGGCCTCGGCGTTGCCCTCCTGGCCCTTCATCAGAGCGTAGGAGATCTTGCCGTCGCCGTTAAGATCCACGGTATCCCAGTTGGCTACCAGGTACTCGCCGATCATCTTGCCCTGGAGATGGCCGGCCTCGGGGGCGTTGGTGCCCACGAAGGCGCACTTCTCATAGCTGTTGACCACTTCGTCGGAGACCTCGCGGTTGAAGAACACGATGGGGATGTCCTTGGCCTTGGCGGCGTCCACAGCGCCCTGGGCAGCCTCAGGAGAGGCGGTCTCCACGATGTTGACGATCAGGAAGTTATAGCCGTCGGTGATGGCGGTGTTGATCTGGTCGGTCTGGGTGGGCTGGGAGTTGGCGCCGTCGAAGTCCTGGAAGGTCACGCCCAGATCAGTCAGCTTGGCGTCCATGTTGGTACGGACACTGGTGATGTACGGGTCGGAGTACTGATAGTAGAACACGCCGACCTTCAGATCGGAGGTGACGGGGGCGGCGGACTCGGCAGCCTGGGACTCAGCGGGAGCTTCGCTGGGCTTGCTGGGGCCGCCGGAGCAGGCGGCCAGGGAGGCCGTCATGGTGAGCGCAAGGGCGAGAGAGGTCAGTTTCTTCAGATTCATGTCTGTAATTCCTCCTTGAATTTTTTTGACCGGGCAGAAACCCCGTCTGACCCTATCTTATCGGATGTCCGCAAAAAAAACCATAGAAATTTTTACTGACATTCATAAAATATCTTCGATTGGAGAAAATACTTTGTTCAGTTTGACAAAACTCCCGTTCTTATTTTCGGATATGCACCGACATGGGGATGCGCACCGACCGGTCCTCCCGGATCTCCGCGGTGTTGTTGACATCCCCTCCGCCGGCCAGGGCGAGGGACATGCGGAACAGGGTATCCCCGTGGGCGGCGTAGTCCATGACCACCGTGCCCAGCAGCTTTCCTCCGTCCACCGCCTCCAGTCCCTGGGGGGTTCCGTCGATGCCGACGATGTTGCGGAAATCCAGCCCCAGCCGCTCCACGGTGTCCGCCACGCCCAGGGCCATGTCGTCGTTGTTGCAGAAGATGACCTCAATGGCGTCGCCATAGGTCTTGAAGTAGTTCTCCGCCAGGGCCGCGGCCTGGCTGCGGCTCCAGTTGGCCTGACCGCCGTCCAGCCGCTCCAGCGGGATCCCGGCGTCCTTTAAGATCTGGATGGGTACTTCGGTGCGGATGATGGTGTCCTGGTGACGGGTCTCTCCCTCAAACATAACGTACTGGAGCATCCCGTCCCCGTTCCTGTCCAGCCGGGCCGGATCGGTCCGCCACAGATCCAGTATGATCCCCGCCTGGAGCTCGGCGGACTCCCGGGTGTCGGAACCCACATAGTAGACCTTGTCCCAGGAAGTCAGATCCTCCCGCACCGGTTCCCGGTTGAAGAAGAGTACGGGCACGTCGGCCGCCCGGGCCTTGTCCACCACCCGCCCGGCGTCGGTGCGGTCGACCATGTTGACGCACAGCACGTCGTAGTTCAGGGAAATGAACCGGTCGATCTGGCTGTTCTGGGTGGCCTGGCTCTCCTGGGCGTCGGTGACCGTGACCGAGACCTTGGCCCCTGTCTCCCGGCAGTAGGCGTCGGCGCTCTCCTGAAAGGCCGCCGTCATGTTGGAGAGGTAGGTGTCGTCTCCCTTGTAGACGGTGATCCCGATGCGGATCACGCTGCTGTCGGGTTCTCCTCCGCCGCAGCCCGCGCAGCAGAGCAGGGCCGCCGCCAGCACGAGGGCCGGAACCCTTCTGATGGACATCGGCTTCACCCCCGTTTCAATAGTTGGCGAACAGAATGTCCGCCATGGGCCGCCGGAACATGTTCTCTCCCGTGGCCGTATAGGTCTCCAGCGTCACATCCCCCGTCTTCCCCCGGGTGAGCTGTTCCGTTACCTGAGAGACCGCCAGGTATCCCATGTCGTAGTCGCTCTGGACCACCATGGCGGCAACTCTGCCCTCCTCCAGCGCACGGAGGAGAGTGTCGGAGGTCCCCACGCCAAAGGCCCGGCCTCTGGTCCCGCGCACGGCGCAGATGGCCTCCAGCAGTTCCGGCTCCACCGCTGCGAGGGCCCCGTGCTCCGGCAGGGGAGGCAGATCCGCCGGATCGGCGGTGCGGCGCTCGCAGGGAACGCCCAGCCCGGCCAGTCCGGCCTCCACCGCCTGGGCCAGCTCCAGAGCGGTCTGACCCGCTCCCTCCTCCACATAGAGGGTGCAGCTCCCCAGTTCCGCCGCCGCCTCA
This sequence comes from Candidatus Pseudoscillospira sp. SGI.172, assembly GCF_050313575.1. Taxonomy (NCBI): domain Bacteria; kingdom Bacillati; phylum Bacillota; class Clostridia; genus Candidatus Pseudoscillospira; species Candidatus Pseudoscillospira sp. SGI.172. The sequence continues at coordinate 24,597 of NZ_JBNPLQ010000002.1, forward strand.
GCCAGACTGCGGCCCATCCCGGCATAGTCCGGCGCGATGCAGCAGTCCCCCACGCCCCGGGCGGTCCGGGGCCCAAGGATCCCCACCGCCAGACGGTCGGGGGCCTCCTTCAGGACCGGAGTCAGGTCTTCCGTCGGCAGTACGATCACCCCGTCGGCACCGCCCTCCCACTCCTGCCGGAGGATCTCGGACTGGGCGGCCCCTTCATCGTAACGGGGGATGAACCGCAGATCCACATTTCGCTCCAGGGCGGCCTGGTTCATTCCGGCCCGGAGATTTTTCCACCGGTCGCTCTCCGCCGCATCCAGCAGGACGGAGACGTGGTAGACCTCGGCCGCCCCGCCGCCCCCGGCGCTTTGGATCAGCAGCAGGATCAGGGCGGCCATAAGAGTGGCCAGCACGGCCAGCAGCAGACACTTTTCCCCCCTCCGCATTACGACTCCTCCATTTCCCCGAAGGGAACCGTGGGCATGTGCAGGGTCACCAGAGTCCCCGCATCGGGCTCGCTGTCGATGGTGACGCCGTACTGGGCGCCGAAATAGAGCCGGATGCGGTCCTGGACATTTTTCAGCCCGATGCCGGAACCGCGCCCGGGGACCCTGGGCTCGGCGGCGGGGGAGCCGGCCAGCAGTCCCTCCACCACCTGGGGCGTCATCCCCAGGCCGTTGTCCTCCACCGAGATCTGGAGTTCTCCCTCCGCCAGACGGGCCGTGATCCGGATGAGGCCGTCCCCGCCGTCCATGAAGTCCATGGAGTGGTAGATGGCGTTCTCCACGATGGGCTGCACCACCAGCTTGATGGTGGACAGTTCCTCCACCGCAGGCTCGGAGAGGATCTCGTAGCGGAACTTGTTCTTATAGCGCATCTCCTGAATGAGCAGGTAGTTGCGCACATGCTCCAGCTCGTCCCGCACGGGGATGATGTTGCGCCCCTTGGACAGGCTGATACGGAAAAACCGGGCCAGGGCGGTGACCGCCCGGGCGGCGTCCTCCTCCCGCTCGTTCTCGATCATCCAAACGATGGTATCCAGGGTGTTGTAGAGAAAGTGGGGGTTGATCTGGGCCTGGAGGGCGTTGAGCTCGCTCTTCTGCTTCTCCTCGTGCTCCCGGACGATGTCGTCGGTGAGCTTGCGCATTTGATCCACCAGCTTCTGCACTGCCTGGCCCAGGGTGCGGGTCTCGGTGGTGCCTCCCACATAGATGGAGCCCTCCATGCTCTGCTCCAGCCGGGCCACCGACTCTTCCAGCAGGCGGATGGGGTCGGTGATCTTGGTGGTGAGATAGAAGTTCATCAGGATCAGCAGGGCGAAAAAGGCGCAGAAAATCACCACGGTGAAGAGGATGTCCTGGCTGCCGCCCAGCCGGAAGCCGGGCTGGCTCACCACCCCGACCGCCTTCCAGCCGGTGTAGCCCACGCCCCGGACGATCACCGACCGGAGCTGGCCGTCCCGATACTCGGTGTACACCCCGTCGGAGCGCCGGGCGGCGTCCAGATTGGTCTCCTCCACCAGCCCCGTGGCGATCCGCTGGCGGGCGGGGTGGTAGATGAGCTCCCCCGCGCCGTCGATCAGGTAGACATAGCCGTTGCCCGACAGCTGCACCGAGGAAAAGAGGTCGGACACCGCCTGATATTTCAGATCGATGAGCAGGACTCCCAACCCGGTCTCCCGCCCCCGGGTCAGCTCCACCGCGCAGGAGAGGGGAATGACCCAGCGGTAGGCGTCGTCGGCAAAGAGATTTTCCACCGTCGGACCGCCGAAATGGATGTTTTCGGTACGCTCCATCGCCCGCCGGAACCAGTCCCGCTCCCGCACGTCCGCTCCCTCCCGGAGCCGGGCGGGAGGCGCGGTGGCGACAAGGGCCCCTGCGCTGTCGAAGAGAGCGATATTTTCCACATAGTCGGAGTATGTGTTGTAGAGCAGGCGCATCCGCTCGTCCAGACGCTCCGATTCCATGTCGGTGTTTTTGATGACGTTGTAGCTCAGGGAGTCGGACAGGCGGATCACATCCCGGAGATAGGTGGACAGGGACTGGTTCACCTGATCGACCAGGATCTGGTTTTCCTCTTCAATGGTGGCGTCCATCTGGGCGGAAAACCGGGCGAAGAGGGTGGCTCCGGTCAGGAGAATGGCCACCACGGCGCTCACCGTGAAGGAGGCGAACATGGTGCTGCGGATGCTCCCGCGGGAAAACCGCTCGTTGAGCCAGGTGATGAGACTTCTTTTCCCCATGCCGCGCCTCCTCTCCGCCTTCCGTCCCTACTTCCGGTACTGGGACGGAGAGACGCCGAATTTCTTCTTGAACACATAACTGAAGTAGTTGGGGTCGTCGTAGCCGACCTTTTGGGCGATCTGGTAGGTCTTGTCGTCGGTGGTGCGCAGCAGCTCCACCGCCCGGTCCATCCGGGCGTCGGTGATGCACTGCACGCAGCTCATCCCCGTCTGCTGCTTGAAGAGGGTGGAAAAATGGGACTGGCTGATGTGGAGCTTCTGGCACAGCGCCTCCACCGAGAGCCCGGAGTCGGCGTAGTGCTCCCGGATGTAGCTCTCCGCCTCCTCGACCAGCCGCTTGGCGCCCGAGACCCGCTCCTGGCTGAGCCGCTTGCTCATCCGCAGGCAGACCTGGAGCAGCCAGGAGCGGATCTCCTCCCGGGGGGCGTCCTCCTTCAGAAGCTCCAGCCAGACCTCCCGGGCGCCCAGGATCTCGCACTCTCCCAGGCCGAAGCGCCGGATGAGGGGGATCAGGGAGCCCAGGGCCGCCATGAGCCGCGCCTGACTGCTCCAGGCGTCCCCCCCCTCGTCGAGAAGCTGGTCCACATAGGAGGCGATCTGCTCGGTGCTGCCGAACTTGACGGCGGAGAGGAGCTTTCCCTCCCGACGCTGCTCCTCCCCCTCGCCGGTCCCGCCGGTGCGCTCCATGTCCTGGATATAGATGGCCCGGCCGGTGCCTGTGATGACCTTGTATTCCACCGCCGCCCGGGCCTCGGCGTAGGACAGATAGAGCTCCTCCAGCCGTTCCCGGGGCCGCCCGATGCCCGCCGTCACCGCCACGTTGAAGATGCGGGAGCACTCGTCGCACACCTCGCCCAGCAGGTTCATCAGCTCCTCCACCGGGTCCTTGTCCCAGGCCGTGACCACGATGACCGAGGTGACGCTGGGGAAGATCTCCCGGTGACAGCGCTTCCCCAGCACTTCGTCCAGCATCTGGCGGACCGACACCGACACCAGCTCAGGCGCGATGGCGGGGGGGCGGTCGGGCCGCACGTCCACGTTGCACACCGCCACCAGCTTGTACTTCCCCTCCCGGACGGCCAGGCCGAACCGGTCGCTCTGCCGCCGGACCTGCTCCGCCGCCATGGGGGCCCGGAGCAGCTCGTGGAGGAACTTCTCCCGCAGGAGGGGCAGGCTGCGCTGATAGGCCTCGTTGAGCCGGTCGATGTTGCGCCGCTGCTCGATCTCCTGATCCAGGGTGTTTTTGACCCGGCGGAGGATGTCGCTGAGCTCGGCGGCGTTCACCGGCTTGAGGACGTACTCCACCACGTTGAGCTTGATGGCCTCCTTGGCAAACTCAAACTCGTCGAAGCCGGAAAAGACGATGAGCCGCACCCCGGGCTTCCGCCGGGCCAGCTCGGCCCCCAGCTGCAGCCCGTCCATAAAGGGCATCTTGATGTCGGTGAGCACCACGTCCAGATCCAGGTTCTCCGCCTTTTCCAGGGCGTCCCGCCCGTTTTCAGCGTCGGCGACGATCTCGAACCCCAGGGCGTTCCAGTCGATTTTTCGGGCGATGCCCTGGCGGACCTCCGCTTCGTCGTCCACCACCATGATGTGATAGAAACCCATGGCTGCCTCCCTTGGTATCATGTGCCTCTCCGGGCCGCCCGCGAAAGGACGGCCTGTTTCTTACCTTTATCCTACACCAGGGCGCGCCGTTTCACAAGACGTGTTTTTATTTCCAGATCCCACAGGCATTTTGCAGCCCCCGCAGGTTTTGTTTTTTCAAAAGAAAGCCGGATATTTCTGTTCCTTTTTGAATTTTTTATGATATAATACACCTTTGTATAATGACTTTTAAAAGGAGTACGACATGATCACAGTTTCCGACCTGAGCTTACAGTACAGCGGCCAGCCGCTTTTCTCCCATGTGGACCTGCAATTCATCAAGGGCAACTGCTACGGCATCATCGGCGCCAACGGCGCGGGCAAATCCACCTTCCTGAAGATCCTCTCCGGCCAGCTGGAGCCCACCTCCGGCGAGGTGAGCGTCCTGCCCAAGACCCGGATGTCGGTGCTCAAGCAGGATCAGAACCAGTACGACGCCGCCACCGTCATGGACACGGTGCTCATGGGCAACCAGCACCTCTACGACATCGGCAGGGAGATGAACGCCCTCTATGAAAAGGAGGACTTTACCGATGAGGACGGCATCAAGGCCGCCGAGCTCCAGGCCGAGTACGCCGAGCTTGGGGGCTACGAGTCCGAGTCCGACGCCTCCCGCATCCTCCAGGGGCTGGGCATCTCCACCGCCTTCCACGACACTCTCATGGCCGACATGGACGCGCGGCTGAAGGTGAAGGTCCTGCTGGCCCAGGCCCTCTTCGGAAACCCCGACATCCTCATGATGGACGAGCCCACCAACAACCTGGACATCGCCGCCACCAACTGGCTGGAGGACTTCCTCCTGGACTTTGAGGGCACCGTCATCGTGGTCTCCCATGACCGCCACTTCCTCAACACCATCTGCACCCACATCGTGGACATCGACTACAACAAGATCAAGATGTACGTGGGCAACTACGACTTCTGGTACGACGCCTCCCAGCTCATGCAGAACCTGATGAAGAATCAGAATAAGAAGAACGAGGAGAAGGCCCAGGAGCTCAAGGAGTTCATCTCCCGCTTCTCCGCCAACAAGTCCAAGTCCAAGCAGGCCACCGCCCGCCGGAAGCTGCTGGAAAAGATCTCCCTGGAGGAGATCCCCGCCTCCTCCCGCCGCTACCCCTGGGTGTCCTTCTCTCCCGACCGGGAGGTGGGCAAGGACATCCTCTTTGTCACCGACGTATCCAAGACGGTGGACGGGGTGAAGCTGCTGGACAAGGTCTCCTTCACCGTCCACCACGGGGACAAGATCGCCTTCGTGGGCGAGAACGAGAACGCTCAGACCGCCCTGTTCAAGATCCTCACCGGCGAGTGGGAGCCCGACGAGGGCACCGTGAAGTGGGGCCAGACCGCCACCTTCTCCTATTTTCCCAAGGACAACACCCCCTATTTCCAGGACAACGACGACAACCTGGTGGAGTGGCTGCGCCAGTTCTCCCCCGACCCCCACGAGGCCTATCTCCGGGGCTTCCTGGGCCGGATGCTCTTCTCCGGCGACGACGTGTACAAGCCTGTGAAGGTGCTCTCCGGCGGCGAGAAGGTGCGGTGCATGCTGTCCCGGATGATGCTCTCGGGGGCCAACGTGCTGCTGCTGGATCAGCCCACCAACCACCTGGATCTGGAGTCCATCGCCGCGGTGAACAACGGCCTGGAGGCTGTGAAGTGCAACGTGCTCTTCTCATCCCACGACCACCAGATGGTCCAGACCGTGGCCAACCGGGTCTTTGACTTCTCCCCCGACGGCAAGCTGACCGATATGCCCATGACCTACGACGAGTATCTGGAGCGCCAGGCCCAGGGCTGAGCCGCGGACTTTTCAAACCGGCTCCATCGTGATATACTAAATGTGATTTCCGTATATTTCCGTTTCAGAGAGGACTTGACCAAATGCGAAAAAATGTTCTCCTGCCCGGCGCGGCCCTGCTGGCCGGCATGGTGGGCTTTGCCCTGCGCAAGTGGGAGCTGGCCGCCGCCTTTGAGCCGGACACAGGCCTGTCCATCCCCGGAGCGCCCGCCACGCTGGTCCTGATCGCCTGGTCGGTGCTGGCTGCCGCCGTGCTGATCCTCCTGACCCGGCGGGGAGGGGAGAGCCGTCCCTTTGACGAAACTTTTGCCGCCGACGGGAGCCCCCTCTACCTGACGGCCTCCGTCGTCTCCGCCTTCCTGCTGCTGGCCAGCGCCGGAGCGGAGGTGGTCACATACCCCCTTACCATGCAGAGCGTTCTCCCGGTGGAGGAGGGGGGCTCCCGGTTGGCCATGCTGCTGCCGGGACTGCGCATCGGACTGTGTGTGCTGGGTTTCGTGTGTGTGCTGGCCGTCACCCAGAATCTGTACCGGGGCCGGGGGCGGGGCCGGGAGAGCCTGGCGCTGCTGGGGCTGTGCCTGCTGTTCTGCGTGTGGCTCATCTCCGACTACCAGGGCCGGGCCGCCGATCCCGTGATCCTGGACTATGCCTATGAGATCTTCGCCATCATCACCGGCCTGCTGGGCATCTACTTCATCACCGGCTACTCCTTCCAGACCGGAAAGCCCTGGCGGACGGCGAGCCTGTGCCTGCTGGGGGCCTACTTCTCCCTGGTGACCCTGGCCGACCGCCACAATCTGGCCGATATTTTCCGCTACGCCTTCACGGTGCTCTTCCTTACCAGCCACACCGTGCTGCTTCTGCGCGAACATCCCGCCGGGGAGACCCCGGCTGAAACGGAGGTTTCCCATCATGTCTGAAAAGTTCTATATCACAACGCCCATCTACTACCCCTCGGACAAGCTCCACATCGGCCACACCTACTGCACCGTGGCCACCGACACCATGGCCCGCTACAAGCGGATGCAGGGCTGTGAGGTCATGTTCCTCACCGGCACCGATGAGCACGGCCAGAAGATCGAGGACAAGGCCCGGGAGGCCGGGGTCACCCCCCAGCAGTTCGTGGACAACATCGTGGAGGGCCCCAAGGGGGTCAAGGATCTTTGGAAGCTGATGAACGTGTCCTATGACCGTTTTATCCGGACCACCGATGACTACCACGTTGCCGCCATCCAGAAGATCTTCCGTCAGATGTACGACAAGGGAGATATCTACAAGGGCACCTACAAGGGCAAGTACTGCACCCCCTGCGAGTCCTTCTGGACCGAGTCCCAGCTGGTGGACGGCAAATGCCCCGACTGCGGCCGCCCGGTGGTGGACGCCGAGGAGGAGGCCTATTTCTTCAAGCTCTCCAAGTATTCAGACCGCATCCGGGACCTGCTGGAGAACACCGACTTCCTCCAGCCCCGCTCCCGGGTCAACGAGATGATCCACAACTTCATCGACCCCGGCCTGGAGGACCTGTGCGTTTCCCGCACCAGCTTCCAGTGGGGCATCCCGGTGGATTTTGACCCGGGCCATGTGGTCTATGTGTGGATCGACGCCCTGTCCAACTATATCACCGCCCTGGGTTTCCAGAACGGCCGGTATGACGACTACGCCAAGTTCTGGCCCGCCGACGTCCACTTCGTGGGTAAGGAGATCGTCCGCTTCCACTCCATCATCTGGCCGGCCATGCTCATGAGCCTGGATCAGCCCCTGCCCAAGCATGTCTACGGCCACGGCTGGCTGCTGCTGGACGGCGGCAAGATGTCCAAGTCCAAGGGCAACGTGGTGGACCCCTATCTGCTGGCCCAGCGGTACAGCGCCGACGCGCTGCGCTTTTTCCTGCTGCGCTCCTTCCCCTTCGGCTCGGACGGCAACTTCTCCAACGAGCTGCTCATTCAGACCATCAACACCGACCTGGCCAACGACCTGGGCAACCTGGTCAGCCGCACCACCGCCATGGCCGAGAAGTATTTCGCCGGCACCCTCCCCGCCGGGCAGCGCGCCGACGAGGCCCTGGACGGGGAGCTCACCGCCCTGGCCTCCGGCCTCCGGGACAAGTATGAGGAGGCCATGGAGCGCTATCAGTTCCAGGACGCGCTGGCGGCGGTGTTTCAGGTCATCGGACGCGCCAACAAGTATATCGACGAAAACGCCCCCTGGGCCCTGGCCAAGGACATGGACGCCAACGGTCCCCGGCTGGCGCGGGTGCTCTACAACCTGCTGGAGACCATCCGGATTTCCGCGGTGCTGCTCACCCCCTTCATCCCCGACACCTGCGCAAAGATCTTTGACCAGGTCGGGGCCTGCGAGGGCTGCCGCACCTGGGACAGCGCCAAGGTCTGGGGCAGCCTCTCCGCCGCCGTCACGGTGAAGAAGGGGGAGAACCTCTTCCCCCGCATCGACATGGAGAAGGAGCTGGCCGAGCTGGAGGAGGCCGAGGCCGCCGCGAGGAAGGCCGCCCTCCCCGCGGTGGAGATCGAACCCGCCGTGGAAGAGCCGGTGGACTTCGACACCTTCTGCAAGTCCGACTTCCGGGCGGTGAAGGTCAAGGCCTGCGAGGCGGTGAAGAAGAGCGAAAAGCTCCTGAAATTCACCCTGGACGACGGCACCGGTACCGACCGGCAGATCCTCTCGGGCATCCACAAGTTCTACGAGCCGGAGGATCTGGTGGGCAAGACCCTGGTGGCCATCGTCAACCTGCCCCCCCGGAAAATGATGGGCCAGGTCAGCAGCGGCATGCTGCTCTCCGCCGTGCACAAGGAGCACGGGGAGGAAAAGCTGAACCTCATCATGGTGGACGATGCCATCCCCGCCGGCGCCAAGCTCTGCTGAGCCTTTCACAGGATCAAAAAACCGGCCTCCCAGCCAAACGGGAGACCGGTTTTTTCGGATTTTCTTCTCGTGCAGACCGTTTTATGGGACTATCTTTCTGCTATTCTAAGCACGACAGAAAGGAGTGAGGTCCAGATGACAGAATCGTTTGAGCTGCGGTATGTGCGGGGCCATGTGGAGGTGTATGACGGCGCGGGGCGCTTCTGCTTCTCGGCGGACAACGTCTCCGAGGCCAGGGAGGAGCTGCGGGAGATGGCGGCATAAGCGCCGGACGGCAAATGGCGGGGTTTTTGTTCACAATTTCTACTTTTTTATTGCGGGAAAATGTGATATAGTCTATACTTGAATTGTTGTGAACAACAAAATCACCGTTAGTGCACGAAAGGTGACAGAATGATATGGGTATTTTACGAAAAATCTTTGGCACCACCTCTCAGAAAGAGGTCAAGGCCCTGGAGCCCCTGGTGAAAAAGATCGAGGCGCTGGAGGAGCCCTACAAGGCCCTCACCGACGCCCAGCTCCAGGCCAAGACCCCCGAATTCCGGGCGCGGCTGGCAAACGGGGAAAAGCTGGACGATCTGCTCCCCGAGGCCTTTGCCGTCTGCCGGGAGGCCTCCTCCCGGGTGCTGGGGATGCGTCACTTCCGGGTGCAGCTGATCGGCGGCATCATCCTTCACCAGGGCCGTATCGCCGAGATGCGCACCGGCGAGGGCAAGACCCTGGTGGCCACCCTGCCCGCCTACCTCAACGCCCTCACCGGCGAGGGCGTCCACATCGTGACCGTCAACGACTACCTGGCCAAGCGCGATTCGGAGTGGATGGGCAAGCTCTACCGCTTCCTGGGCCTCACCGTGGGCCTCATCATCCACGACGTGGCCCCCAACCAGCGCAGGGCCGCCTATGCCGCCGACATCACCTACGGCACCAACAACGAGTTCGGCTTCGACTATCTCCGGGACAACATGGCCATCTATGCCAGCGAGCTGGTCCAGCGGGGCCACGCCTTCGCCGTGGTGGACGAGGTGGACTCCATCCTCATCGACGAGGCCCGGACCCCCCTTATCATCTCCGGCCAGGGGGATCAGTCCACCCAGCTCTACCAGATCGTGGATCACTTTGCCTCCACCCTCAAGTGCCAGCGCTTTGCCAAGACCGACTCCAAGGAGGAGGAGGATCCCGACATCGACGCCGATTACGTGGTGGATGAGAAGGCCAAGACGGTCACCCTCACCGCCCGGGGCATCGCCAAGGCGGAGAAGGCCTTCAGCGTGGAAAACCTGGCTGATCCCGAAAACACCACCCTCTCCCACCACATCAACCAGGCCATCCGCGCCCGGGGCCTTATGAAGCGGGACATCGACTATGTGGTGAAGGACGGCGAGGTCATCATCGTCGATGAGTTTACCGGCCGCCTCATGTACGGCCGCCGCTATTCCGACGGCCTCCATCAGGCCATCGAGGCCAAGGAGGGGGTCACTGTGGCCCGGGAGTCCAAGACTCTGGCCACCATCACCTTCCAGAACTACTTCCGCCTTTACGGCAAGCTCTCCGGCATGACGGGCACCGCCATGACCGAGGAGGAGGAGTTCAACGGCACATACGCCCTGGACGTGGTGGAGATCCCCACCAACCGGGAGATCGCCCGGAAAGATCACAACGACGTGGTTTACAAGACCGAGGCGGGCAAGTTCCGGGCGGTGATCCGCCAGATCGAGGAGTGCCACGAGAAGGGGCAGCCAGTGCTGGTGGGCACCATCTCCATCGAAAAGTCGGAGCTCCTCTCCGCTATGCTGAAAAAAGAGGGGATCCGGCACAATGTCCTTAACGCCAAGAACCACGAGAAGGAAGCCGAGATCGTGGCCCAGGCGGGCAAGTTCGGGGCCGTCACCGTGGCCACCAACATGGCCGGCCGCGGCACCGACATCATGCTGGGCGGCAACGCCGAGTACCTGGCCAAGGCGGACCTCCGCAAGGCGGGGATGACCGACGAGCTGATCGCCGAGGCCACCGGCTTTGCCGACACGGACAACCAGGAGATCCTGGATGCCCGGAGGGCCTTTCAGGAGGCCGAGGCCAGGTATAAGGAGGCCATCAAGCCCGAGGCGGAAAAGGTGCGCAAGGCGGGCGGCCTCTACATCATCGGCACCGAGCGCCACGAGTCCCGCCGGATCGACAACCAGCTCCGCGGCCGTGCCGGCCGTCAGGGCGACCCCGGCGAGACCCGGTTTTTCCTCTCTCTGGAAGATGATATCATGCGCCTCTTCGGCTCCGAGCGGGTCATGGGCATGATGGAGAAGCTGGGTGTGGATGAGGACACCCCCATCGAGCAGAAGATGCTTACCAACGCCATCGAGACCGCCCAGAAGCAGGTGGAGTCCCGGAACTTCCAGATCCGGAAGAGCACCCTGGAGTACGACGACGTGATGAACACCCAGCGCGAGGTCATCTACAAGCAGCGCCGTCAGGTGCTGGACGGCGAGGATCTCCAGGAGAGCATCCGGAAGATGCTTATCAACGCCATTGAGACCGCTGTCCGCGGCCACATGGGCGAGCACGACCACATCAGCGCTGAGGACTGGCGGGAGGCCACCGCCCATTTCCGGGGCGTGTTCCTCCACCCCGACGATCTGAAATACACCGACGAAGAGCTGGCCGGATTTACCGCCGACGAGCTGTGCGGCAAGCTCACCGAGAAGGCCACCACCCTCTATGCCCGCAAGGAGCAGGAGCTGGGCTCCCCCCTGATGCGGGAGCTGGAGCGTGTGGTGATGCTCCGGGTGGTGGACGAGTACTGGATGGATCACATCGACGCCATGCAGGAGCTGCGCCAGGGCATCGGCCTGCGGGCCTACGGCCAGAACGACCCCATTGTGGAGTACAAGCGGGAAGGCTACGACATGTTCGAGGAGATGATCGCGGCCATCCAGGAGGAGACAGTGCGCCGGCTGTTCCTGGCCCGGGTTCAGGTGGGCGGCGAAGTCCAGCGGGAGCGGGTGGCCAAGGTCACCGGCGAATCCGGCGGCGGCGACCAGACCGTAAAGAAGCAGCCGGTGGTCCGCAAGGGCATGAAGATCGGCCGCAACGATCCCTGCCCCTGCGGCAGCGGGAAGAAGTGGAAGAAGTGCACCTGTAAGGAGTACCACAGCGAGGAAGAGCTGTAAGCACAGAGGACGGAGCCCTCACCGCCGCAGGGCGATGAGGGTTCCTTTTTTCAGAAAGGAGCCCTGTATGGAGCTTATCGACAAAACCGTCAACGGCCTGACCTTTCAAGTCTCCCTTCAGATGGAGCGCTCCGGCGTTGCCCACGGCTTTACCACGCGGACGGGGGGCGTCTCCCGGGGGATCTTTTCCTCCCTGAACCTGGGGACCAACCGGGGCGATGATCCGGCGCTCGTCCGGGAAAACTACCGCCGGGTGTGCGCCGCCCTGGGGGTGGATGTGGGAAAGCTGGCGTTTTCCAGCCAGGTCCATGAGGACACGGTGCGCTGCATCACCGCCGCCGACCTGGGCAAGGGGCTGGACAAGCCTGTGGATTACGATGCCGACGGCCTTGTCACAGACGTCCCCGGCGCGGTGCTGACCGTGTTTGGCGCCGACTGTCTTACCGTGCTCCTCTCCGACCCTGTCCGCCGGGTCGTGGCCGCGGTCCATGCGGGGTGGCGGGGGACCGCCCTGGGCATTGTGGAGCGGGCGGTGGAGCAGATGACCGGCCGCTACGGCTGTGATCCGGCGGATATTCTGGCCGCCATCGGCCCGGGGATCTCAAACTGCTGCTTTGAGACCGACGAGGACGTGCCCAACGCCATGACCGCCGCCCTGGGGGCGGCGGCCCTTCCCTTCCTCTCCGGGGGGGCGGGCGGAAAATTCCATGTGGATCTCAAGGGGCTCAACGCCCTGCGCTTGGAGCGGGCGGGCCTTTCTTCCGCGCATGTGGACTGTTCCCCCGACTGTACCTTCTGCCGTCCGGACCGGTACTGGTCCCACCGCTATACCGGCGGGGAGCGGGGCAGTCAGGCTGCCCTGATCGCCCTGCTGTGAGGAGTGCAACATGAAGCGCGGAAAACTGCTCTGTCTGTCCCTGGCCATGATCCTGCTGCTCACCGCCTGCGGGGGCGGGACGCCTGCGGAATCTGCCCAGCCCTCCGCCTCTCCCGCTCCGTCCGAGACGGAGACGGCCCAGCCCATGGCCTTTGTGCTGCCCTGCTACCCCAGCGGCGGCTTTCACCCCATCACCGGGACCAATCGTACCAATCTGACGCTGTCCCCGCTGCTCTACCGGGGCCTGTTTTCCGTAGACCGGCAGTTCCGGGCCCAGGGGGAGCTGTGTGAGAGCTATACGGTCAGCGAGGACGGTCTCACCTGGACCTTCCAGCTGGCCGCGGCCGCCTTCTCAGATGGGAGCCCCCTCACCTCGGCGGAGGTCGTCTCCTCTCTGGAACTGGCTCGGAAAAGTGGACGGTACGCCTCCCGTCTGGCGGCCGTCAGCCGGGTAACGGCGGGGGAGGGGGCTGTCAGCGTGGCCCTCTCCCGGCCCAACGGAAATCTGCCGGTCCTGCTGGACGTCCCCGTTGTGAAGGAGACCGCCGATCCCCTTCGGCCCCTGGGCACCGGCCCCTACTATCTGGAGGGGGAGGGGGATGCCCTCCATCTCACGGCCCGGGCCGGGGCTGCCGTGCCCCTGACAGGGATCCCCCTTCACGCCATCGGGGCCAGCGACGACCTGGTGTATGCCTTTGACGCCCGGGAGATCTCTCTGGTGGACGCAGACCTCACCGGGACCAATGCGCTGGGCTATTCCGGCCGGCTCGAGACGACCGACTACCCCACCTCCACGCTGCTCTATGTGGGCTTCAATGCACAGAGCGGCCCCTGCCGGGACAAACTGGTGCGGCAGGCGATCAGCTGCGCCATTGACCGGAAGAGCATAGCGGGCAAGCTCCTGGCGGGCCACGCGGCGGCGGCCGCTCTGCCCGTCCATCCAGACGCGGCGGACTTTGCCGCCCCGCCGGATTCCGCCCTGGAGGCGGATCCGGAGCAGGCCCGGGCCCTTTTGAGCCAGGCCGGATGGGTCGGGGAGGACGGCGGAAAGCTCCGCAGGGGACGCTCCGGCCTGGAGCTGACCCTGGCAGTCAATCTGGAGAACACCTACAAGGTGTCGGTGGCCGAGGCCCTGGCGGAGACGCTCGACGCGCTGGGCTGTACGGTGACGGTGTCCAAGCTGCCCTGGGACGACTTCCTTGCGGCGCTCCAGCGGAAAAACTTCGACCTCTATCTGGGGGAGTCCACCCTCACGGCGGACTTTGACCTGGAAAATCTGGTGGGGCCCGCCGGCGTCCTCAACTGCGGCGGCTTCATCGACAGCGAGACCAACGCCCTTCTGGACGCCTGGCGCAGCGCCAGGGGAGCGGACCGCACAGCGGCGGCCACCGCCCTCCACGCCCGGCTGACAGAGATGGCTCCGGTGGCGGCGCTCTGCTTCAAAAACGGCTCCCTGCTGACCCAGTGGGGGCAGGTCTCCGGGGTGCAGCCGACGCAGCGGGATGTTTTTGCGGGCCTGTCGGGCTGGAACATTGCACAGTTCTGAACTTTTTCTGACAAGGGGGTCCTCCGCCTTGACGGAACAGAAATCTTTTGGATATAATGATTCAGCGAAAGGAGGGATACCCATGGAAGCTAATATTCTGGTGGTGGATGACGAGCCGGAGATCGCTGACCTGGTGTCGGTCTACCTGCGGGGAGAGGGCTTTCAGGTGTTCTCCTGCGGCAGCGGGACCGAGGCCCTGGCTGCCGTGTCCCGGGAGAAGATCGATCTGGCGGTGCTGGATGTGATGCTCCCCGACATCTCCGGGCTCACCCTGTGCGCCGAGATCCGGCGGCAGCACCAGTTTCCCATTCTCATGCTGACCGCCAAGGTGGAGGACACCGACAAGATCACCGGCCTGACCGTGGGGGCCGACGACTACATGACCAAGCCCTTCAGCCCCCTGGAGCTTGTGGCCCGGGTCAAGGCCCAGCTGCGGCGGTACACGAACTATAACGGCGCGGAGAAGGCGTCTGAGGATGCCATCTCCGTCAACGGGCTGACCATAAACCGGACCACCCATCAGTGCTGGCTGTATGACGAGGCGCTCAGTCTCACGCCCATCGAGTTCGACATCCTGTGGCTGCTGTGTGCCAACCGGGGAAAGGTGATTTCTGCCGAAGAGCTCTTTGAGACGGTTTGGGGGGAGAAGTACCTGGACCGGAACAACACTGTGATGGTCCACATCCGCCGCCTGCGGGAAAAGCTGGGAGAACCGGGCCGAAATCCCCGGTTTATCAAGACTGTGTGGGGCGTAGGCTACAAGGTAGAGTGAGCGCTTTTGAAAAAAACAGAAAAATGGGAAAAATCCAGTTGACAAGAGCGGGAAAATCAGATATACTAATCCATGCCCCGTTCGAAACGGGCATGAGATGGCGGCATAGCTCAGTTGGCTAGAGCATGCGGTTCATACCCGCAGTGTCCCCGGTTCAAATCCAGGTGCCGCTACCATATTCCCCAAGGGATGCCTGGGGCGTCCCCTGGGGGAGCTCTTAAAGGCGACGTAGATGCGCCGAAAATCTATGGCGCGTTGGTCAAGCGGTTAAGACACCGCCCTTTCACGGCGGTAACATGGGTTCGATTCCCATACGCGTCACCACTTTCCCCCGCAACAATCTGGAGGCTTAGCTCAGCTGGTTAGAGCGCCTGCTTCACACGCAGGAGGTCACTGGTTCGAGTCCAGTAGTCTCCACCAAAAAGTTCCTGATTTCGCAAGAAATCAGGAACTTTTCTTTACTTTTGCTTGAATTTTGTATATTGGTCACTGTATTGGTCAGGCCTGACCAATACAGTGACCAATACGGTGATGGTACCCTATAAAACAGGGCAGCACCAGGCAGGTTTTTTCCGTCTGGTGCTGTTTTTTACCGATTTTGGAATCATTTTTCTCTTTCACCCTAAGAGTTGTCAGTTTTCGGTACCGTTGATTTTGCCAAATGCGTCTGTTGCGAATTAGTTCATGGCATGATACGATAAACTTGATAAATTGGCATTTTAAAACCTATTGATTTACTATTGAAAGATTATCGAATTATGGAATTTAGTGAAAAATTACAGGAACTAAGAAAGCAGAAAGGGCTTACTCAAGAAGAACTTGCAGAACTGCTATATGTTTCCCGTACTGCTATTTCAAAATGGGAGTCAGGTAGAGGATATCCCAATATCGACTCTTTGAAAGCAATATCAAGGTTTTTCTCGGTGTCCTTGGATGAATTGCTCTCCCGCGATGCAATACTTACGATTGCAGAAGAAGATAATAAGATACAACTTTCCCAATGCGTACTGGGCATATTGATTGCCGCGGTTGGCGGAGACGGTCAGGTGCTCCACTGCTTTGGCAGCATCCTTTGGAACATCCACGCCCTCAAGATAGAGTTTGCGGTAGTCGGCGTACTGGTTCCCCTGTGCCGCCACTGTGAAACCCATATTCCAGAGTTGTTCCAGTGTGCAAACGGCAGCTTCCTTTTCTTCTTCCGTGGCATCGCTATCGAGCGCAGCCTTGATGTCCTGATATTCCTCCGCCATCTGCCACATCGCTTGCGGGGAAAAGAACACGGCATCCGATCCTTCCTCCGCTTCGTCCCGCATCCGTTCGTCCTTAAAGGATACCGTGCTCAAGCGGATATGCTCCGCTTCCTGGATGACCATGTTCTTGACAGCCCTGAACTCTTTCTGCTGGGAGAGCGGCAGATGATTTCTCGGTTTGTCCTTGTAGTAGCACTCCACCTCGTCCCGCAGACGGTTCCAGGCTTCGTAGCACTCCGCCACCTGCGGGAGCTGTGCCAGCTCATCCACGATGGAATCCACCTGCGCCTTCACTGGCTTCTTCAGATCACCGTAGACCTTTTTCCCCTTGGTACCGTTCAGCATCTCCGCCAGCGTTTCCATCTTTGCGGCGATGACAGGACTGTCACAGAGGGAGGTCTCCATCTGCCGGATCAGCTCTTTTATGGCATCGTGAGCCGCTTCTGTGACCTCTTTGTAGGAAGTATCCTTCCGCTGATACAACGAGAGCAGCTTGTCCTGAAAAATATCGTTGGTCAGCGTGGAGCGCATCTTCTCAATGCCGTCCTCCGTTAGGTAGCCCAGCTTCGGGTCATCCGACCAGACCATCATGTGGATGTGCGGGTGATGGGACTCGCCGTGGAAGGCGGCACACCAGCGGAACTGACTGGGCGGTATCTTCATGGCCTCGGCCAGCTCCACCTGATGCGCCATGATGGGCCGCCGCCAGCTCTCCG
This sequence comes from Candidatus Pseudoscillospira sp. SGI.172, assembly GCF_050313575.1. Classification (NCBI taxonomy): domain Bacteria; kingdom Bacillati; phylum Bacillota; class Clostridia; genus Candidatus Pseudoscillospira; species Candidatus Pseudoscillospira sp. SGI.172. The sequence goes on from NZ_JBNPLQ010000002.1 coordinate 41,477, forward strand.
CGCTGTCGTAGCCCAGCCGTGCGGCGTCCTCCCGTTTCAGGGAATAGATGAAGGTCCAAACCGGGCCCTGTGTTCGGAGGGCCTCTTTCATGGAATCCTCCAGTGACACCTCCGGGCTGCTGCCGAACAGACCATGTTTCCCATGCTTTTCTGCACGGGGACGGGTTGCAATGTACCTCATATACCTGTCGCTCTCCTGAAGCGCGTGGGCGTTTTCATCCAGCGCCGCAGAGATAAACGCGGAGGCGGGAGCAGAAAATGCGGTCCTGTAAAAACTGCGGGAAGTATTTTGCAATCACCGGGCGGACCAACGCCGAATACTGTGACCGTGTGTTTGATTCGAAGGGACGTACCTGCAAGGATGTCGGCGCCATAGCGAAGTGGACACGGGAAAAAGATACGGACGATGTCTTCAAGGCATACCGTCGGGAATACAAAAAGCGTTTGCCTGGAGGAAGTCCGGGAAGATTCTACCGGAGGAACTATACGCCTGGGGTGAACGCGCCAGAGAAAAAAAGGCCGAGTGTGACAGCGGCAAGATATCCTTGGAAGAGTATGTTGACTGGTTGAAAGAATCATAATCCGGCAATGATGGTCTCTCATTTGAAAGGCTTTTGACCTTCCGTATAGCAGCTTTATTATTTTCAATGATCTGATTGCGGGTATGCAGCCCGACAGTTCTGCCGCTGGCGGACGCCGCCAAGGTAGACTAAAGTAAATTGACTGCGGGGTGAGATTATGACGAAGCGGATACTAAGTTTATTGTTGACGGCAGTACTGCTGGTCTGCCTGTCCAGTCTTGCGTTTGCGGCAGAAAGAAACGATCCCATTGACCCTTGGACGTATTGAAGCCTTCTGGGCCGGGGAATGGATGTGGATTGGTGCAAGACCAGGCAGGGCATGGAGACGTATGACCGGCAAATTGTGGAGGATTTCCGGGATATGGGGATCTCTCATGTACGTATTCGCGTGGAGGATGATGCAGACGAACAGCTCTTTTCGGTCCTGGACCGGGTGATCGATGACTGCCTGAACTGCGGTGTCATTCCAGTGCTGGCCTATCAGGCGGATGACATGAAAAACCAGCCCACGCAGAAAAACATTGACCGGGTGGCCGACTGGTGGCAGACCGTAGCCGAACGCTATCGGGACAAGTCCTATCGGTTGTCCTTCGACCTTGTCATTGAGGTGACAGACGCACTGAATGACAAGCCTGATCTTCTGAATGATATTTATGAGCAGATGGTGTCCGTGATCCGGCAATCCAATCCTGACCGCATCCTGACGATCTCCCCCCGCCTGCGGTCCGATCCGGCCCATCTATCTGATTTGGAGATCCCATCTGACACCAACAGATATCTGATGGCGGAATGGCATTTCTATGCGGCAGGCCCGTCCAAGACCAATGAGAAAAAGCTGTGGACCACGGGCACTCCGGCAGAACGGCAGTTGGTACAGAGCAAGGTCGGCAAGGCGCTCCAATGGCAGAGGGAAACGGGTATTCCCACCTGGGTGGGCGTCCGGATGCCGGGAAATTACAACGACGGAAATGACTATACGCTGGACGAACAGCTGTCATTCGCCTCCTTCGTGGCGCAGACTCTTGAAGATGCCGAGATCCCCTTTGCGGTAAACTCGGATACAAAATTCTACGAAAGAGTGGAGAAGCGCTGGTATCCTGAGATGCTGCCGCTGACAACGGAGCTGTTTTGATCGGAAACGCTGCCCTTTTCCGATATCCCGGAAGGTGCGTGGTACTACGATTCTCTCCTGTATGTGTATCAAAATGGGATATTCTCCGGTACTTCTGCCACGACTTTTTCGCCCTACCGGGATATGACCCGGCAGCAGCTTTGGACGGTGCTGGGTCGTATGGCAGGGGAGGAGCTGTCTGGCAGCGGTGTATTCAGTGCTGCCAGGGCCTGGACGATCCGGGCCGGGGTGTCTGACGGTTCTGATCCCACAGGCACCCTTTCCCGGCAGCAGTTGGTCACGCTTCTCTGGCGTTTCGCCGGGGAGCCGACGTCTCTTCAAGGCCTCTCCGGTTTTTTGGATGCGGTACAGGTCTCTGCCTATGCGAAGGAGGCCATGAGCTGAGCGGTTGAGAATCAGATCCTCTCAGGAAGCAACGGTTGCCTTCTCCCTCATGGAACAGCTACCCGGGCACAGGTCGCGGCGATTCTGAGCAGGTTCAGCAGCCTATAAAAATCCCTTCAAGTTAATTGAGACTATAAAAGCAGCACCTTGCATTTTAGAATTCAGATGATATACTGTATCGCAGGGAATGAAGTTCTCCCTTGGGAAACCTAAACCGCCTAACAAGCTGATGACTTCTGTGATTGAATGGTCGCAGGGGGGCATCAGCTTTTTTTGCGCCTGTTTCGAGGAGGAAAACATGTTAACGTCACTTGCACTCGTATTTCTGGTTGGCTTATCCATGGCAGCCATCTGCCAAAAGATCAAGCTGCCGCGCATCATCGGAATGCTCATTACCGGTATACTGCTTGGCCCCTATGCGCTGAACTGGCTCGATCCGTCTATTTTATCGATCTCATCTGATCTGCGCCAAATGGCATTGATCATCATTTTATTAAAAGCGGGCCTTTCCCTGAATCTGGCAGATTTGAAAAAGGTGGGACGTCCCGCGGTCATGATGGCCTGTGTGCCCGCAAGTTTTGAGATCCTGGCATTCTGCCTGTTCGCCCCCTGTATTCTTGGCATCACGCGAGTTGAGGCTGCTGTTATGGGCGCCGTACTCGGCGCGGTTTCTCCCGCTGTTGTCATCCCTCGTATGGTGCATCTTATGGAGACACAGTACGGAACTGACAAAAGCATTCCCCAGATGATCATGGCCGGAGCCTCCTGCGATGATATTTTTGTGATCGTACTGTTTTCCACCTTTGTCAGTATGGCACAAGGCGGTAGCGCGAATCTTACGGATTTTTTGAATATTCCGGTTTCTATCGTCTTGGGAATCGTTATTGGCGCAATTGCAGGCTGCGGGCTAAGTGCCTTTTTTGAAACGGCTTATGCGCACAAGCACTGTGTCCGGAACAGTATGAAGGTCATCATCGTACTGGGGATGTCATTTTTGCTGATGAGTATTGAAACATGGCTGAAGGGTATTGTTTCTGTATCCGGCTTGCTGGCCGTTGTCAGCATGGCCTGCGCCATCAAAATCAAGAGCGTTGCGTTCGTTTCGAAGCGGCTTTCCGAGAAGTTTGGAAAACTGTGGCTCGCGGCAGAGGTCATCCTGTTTGTGATGGTTGGCGCTGCGGTGGATATCCGGTATACGCTGCACGCCGGTTTGGCTGCTATTTTGATGATTGCTTTGGCGCTGGTGATCCGGGCACTGGGCGTCTGCATATGCCTTCTGCACACGCCGCTTAACGCGAAAGAACGACTGTTCTGCGTGATCGCATACCTGCCCAAAGCAACGGTGCAGGCAGCGATCGGTTCTGTCCCCCTTGCCATGGGACTGCCCTGCGGGCAGATCGTTTTATCGGTGGCAGTGCTGGCGATCCTTATCACAGCGCCACTCGGTGCTACGGGAATCGATATGACATATCAAACATTTCTTGTAAAGGGCAGCAAAGGATGAAAGCAAAATTCAACAGGCAGTTCAAGAGGTGCTTGTTGCTGATGTGGCTTTTGGCTGAGTGAAGTGCTGGATAGTGCCCTGATATCCGCGCTGTTCTTCAGAGCCTGCCGCTGGAAGAAGAAATAAGAAAATGTGCGGATCACCTCCGCACATTTTCTGTCGAATTGTGTGTTAATTGATACCTTGAGTGCCGTAGTGGGAAGCAGTTTTCTTTTACATATCGCTGTAGGCCAATGAAGATATTCTGACCGAAAACAGTTACCGGGACAGATATTCCCTTACAAGGGCACCAGCCTCGCTGGCCGCCTTTTCTTCGTCAATATTGACCAGCTTTCCATGTCGGACCGTGACTTTGCCGTTGACGACCGTATAGTCCACAGGACCCTTCCAGCCCACGGTCCCCAAGAGGGACTTGGGGTCGAGGTCTGCGCCCACCATTTCCAGGCGGCGGGTATCGATCATGAACAGGTCACCGGCTTTACCGACTTCCAAAGAACCGATATCATCCCGTCCCAAAATCTTCGCACTGCCTACGGTTGCGATTTTCAGGACATCGTAGCCGCTGGGTGCCTTATCGCTGGAATGGAGACGGTGGAGCAGATAGGCGACACGCAGCTCCTCCAGCATATTGGAGCCATCGTTGCTGGCACTTCCGTCAACTGCAAGTCCCAGCGGTACTCCCAACTCCAGCATCTCGGGCACCCGGCACACGCCGGAGCTGAGCTTCATGTTGGAGATCGGGCAGTGGGCGACGCCGGTACCGGTGTCCGCCAGACGGCGAAGCTCGTCATCGTTGAAGTGAATGCCGTGGGCGTACCAGACATCAGGACCGATCCAGCCCAGAGACTCCATGTAAGCCAGAGGCCGCATACCGCAGCGTTCCCGAACGAACCGCTCCTCATCCTTCGTCTCGCACAGATGCGTATGCAGCCGCACGCCCAGATTCCGGGCCAGGATCGCAGACTGCCGCAGCAGCTCCTCGGATACGCTGAAGGGAGAGCAGGGAGCCAGAGCCACCATCCTCATAGAGAACCGGGAGGGGTCATGGTACTTTTCAACCGCCGTTTGGCAGTCCCGCAGGATCTCGTCGATGGTTTGCACAACGCTGTCCGGGGGAAGCCCTCCGTCCTTTTTGCTCAAGTCCATGCTGCCCCGGGAAGCATACATGCGGATGCCCAGGTCATCCGCGGCGGCAAACTGGGCGTCCAGCAGGCTCCCGGCCTGCCCGTGGGGAAAGACGTAATGATGGTCGAAGCAGGTGGTGCAGCCGTTTTTCATAAGTTCGCCCATGCCGGTCACGGAGCTATGGTAGATCACCTTGCTGTCTAGGTTTTTCCAAATTTCATACAGCGTCCTTAGCCAGTCGAAAAGCTCCATATTCTGCACCTGGGGCAGATTTCGGCTGAAGGTCTGATACAGGTGGTGGTGTGTGTTGATGAGGCCGGGATATACGATGCAACCGGTGGCATCAATGACCTCATCAGCCTCCTGCACTTCCGCTCCCATATAGGTGATGACACCGTTCTCCACCAGCAAATTGCTGTTCGTATGAACGGTGTCGCTGGGGTCACATGTGACAATGCTGGATGCATTTTTAATGAGCAAGCGTGCCATGAGTGTTCCTCCAATCTGATTTCACCATTTCAATGATGCTTGGTGCACAACAGCAGATACCATTGTCCGTTGAGACTGCCAGATCCCAACGGAACCTTGTCTCTGGCAAGGCAAGCGCCGCCGATTGGATTGGGTGCTTCTGCATAGGGAAAACAAAAAACTGCCATGCAGTTGCCAGTTGGTTAGATGCCAAAGCAAATAACCAATAGTCAACTGTTTATGGCAGTTGGTAGAAACGTCCATCCAAATCATGGGCTTATATTGGCTTTTGAAGTTGTACTGCCATTTTACTAATAATCTGTCTGACAGTCAATGCTTTTTTTGATGGTTTACCACGAATGTTTTTATGTAGCATCCCTATGGCATAAATAATACCTGCGAAAAAATGAGTTCATGTGAGAGCCCGGATGAAACAGTATCAAAAGGTTATTTCATCCGGGCTCTCATTAAAGTGCTGTTTTTAAAATCTTTGCAGCAGGTCAAGTATGAAAAGCCCGTTTTGCCCGGGTATCATAGCATTAACCTAATCCTAAAGGAGCAGCAATCAGATTGACCAGGATACCTGCGACGAGCCCAAAAAACGGATCGACAAAAGCGGTAACTGCCAGCGCGATACTGCTCGAAAGAGCGGTTCCTGCACTTGCATTCGCATAAGCAGCCTGTAGGTTATCCGGAAGAGTCATAACAGCTCCCAGAATAAACAGGGTTCCGGATACCGCTGATGACGGGATGTACTTCACGACCTTCGGCAGCTGTTTAGAAAGCAGGATTACGAACATAATTGCCATCATAATGACGGCCGCCCATTTAGCATGGGGAGCTGCCGCCGCCGGAGAAATCACAACAGAGATCGGTGAGCCGCCAAATAAAGCGGAAAAAGCATCTGCAAGACCGGAGTAAATAGAAATGTGGTCCACATTGACACTCACGCCGGAAATGGCTCCGCTGACTTGCCCGAATGCAATGTTTCCGCCAATCGTAATGCACATCAGTCCCAGAGTGCCCCGAATGATCGACGGGCTGATCGTAGGCATCTCAAACTTAAACTTGTCCTCTACTTCGATGGTTTTTGCATCCTTGTCCGGCACAAACCGATAGGCAACGGACGCCGCTAGAACCGAGAACAGGCTGGTGTATACCAGGCTTTTCGTAACCAGGTATGTAATCACACCTACACCCATGGAAATTCCACCGAGCTTGTAATCCTTTCTCACCATGTCGATGGAAAGCTTGGTCAAAATCAGTCCGACACCTGCCATCATTGCAGACGTTACATGCTCTCCCGCAAAAGCCACAATGCTCTCGAGCAAGCCGAATGCACCGAGCACAGTCATTCCAAGGCCGGCCAGAATTACCATGGAAAGGCGTTCCCTGCGTGTTTTTCCCATGGCCCCAGCCATAGCCATCGTCTCTGCCTGAAATGAGATAGGAACTGCGGAATTAAAAACAAGGCATCCAACAATGCCAACCAGATATGCCAAGGCAGACGGCAGCATTGCAAATCCGAACGTCATTGCCATGACGGACTGCGTAACACCATTTAATACTCCTCCGAGAGCAGCGAGAAAATCCTGAATCGAGATCATTGCGTCTGCTCCTTTCTAAATCTGTCAAAATAAATTATGAAATGCGTCACATGTATTTCTTAAAACACGCTCACAGACAGCCTCGCCTTCCGCTGCCAGTCTGCGTTCATCAACGTTTACGAGTTTGCCGTTCTGATACACGATCTTACCATTGATCATGGTGAGGTCCACATTGCCTGTCAACCCGACTCTTCCGATGATATTGCAGGGGTCATGCAATGCACCGGCCATTTCCAGTGTACCGGTGTCCAGCATGAAGAGGTCTGCCGCCTTTCCGGGTTCAAGCGAACCGATGTCGCTTCTTCCCAACGTTTTAGCGCCGCCCACCGTCGCCTGCTTCAAAATCTCATATGCCGAGATGCCGCCGCCTCTTGCCTTGCTGTTATAGCACTGCATCAAATATGCCGTGCGGATGGAATCCAGAAGATTGGAGCCGTCATTGGTCGCGGATCCATCACAGCCAATGCTCAACGTCACGCCATAATCATTTAGAGATTTCATGGGAAGGATCGGGAAACCGCCCAGTATTGCAGGCGATGGACAGTGGGAGATTCCTGCGCCATGTGCGCCAAGGATGCGATACTCTTCATCTGTCAGCTCCCAGCAATGCGCAAACCAGGTGTTTTCTCCAAGGAATCCGACTTCTTTTAGCCAATCGACAGTACGGATTCCCCAGCGGTTTATCATAATCTCATTCTCGCCCTCTCCCAGATGCGTATGTAACCTAGCTCCAGTTTCTTTGGCCAGCTTCACGGATTCAATGAAAGTATCCTTGTAGCAATTAACCGGCTGGCAAGGGGCAATTACGATCTGCCTCATGGAAAACGGATCTGTGCAGTGATATTTGTCAATCAGGCGCCTTGTGTCTGCAATAAACTCTTCGGTCGTTTCCAGCATATCATCTGGCATAGTGCTGCCTTCACTTCTCGGAAGCGTATTGGTACCTCTTCCGGCATGATAACGGATTCCGATTTGCGCAGCGGCTTCCATCTGACGATCCACGGGTTCTTTTTTCGTGTGAACTGTGAAACAGTACTGGTGGTCAAACGCTGTGGTGCATCCGTGCTTTACAAGGTCCGCCATAGCTGTGAGCGAAGAATAATAGATGACATCCGAGTCAATTTTCTGAAAAATCTGATAGATTTTATCAAGCCATTCCACCACATGCATGTTGGGGTAGTCAATTGTGATCAGATTTCGCACAAATGTCTGGAAAAAATGATGATGCGTGTTTACCAGGCCCGGATAAACAAACTTGTCCGAAGCATCCAGAACTTCGGCATCCTCACAGACAATGTTGTGTCCGATCTCCAGAATCTTCTCTCCCTCAATCAGCATATCGCTGTTTAGATAGACATGATTCTTTTCATCGCAGCTTACAATGGCCTTTGCGTTTTTGATCAACAATTTCTTTTTTTCCATGATACCCCTCCATGTCTTTTCTGTTTTCTGTAGATCATTTGCTGGTTGATTATCTATAGCATAAAATATATACTAACTATATAGTCAAGTGCTTTTTTCAAAAAAGGGAGCTGCGTATGAAAAATAATATTCAGAACTGTTTCTGTACAGGAGAACTTGCCAAAATGTTTAATCTCAATAAACAGACTCTTTTTTATTATGACAAAGAGGGAATTTTCCAGCCAGAATACAGGAATCCTAACAATGGATACCGGATGTATAAATTTAATCAGATCTACCGATTGGCCCTCATCTGCTATCTGCGTAAAATAGGTTTTTCTATCGACCAAATCAGGGATTATCTAAATGACAGCTCTGTGGAGTCTAATGCTCGAATCCTTCGAAAAAAATCAGAGGATATCAGGAAAAATTACCAGGAATTTTTGAAATTGGACGATATTATTCAACGCAAATTATTGTTTGTCCAGAGGAAATTGGCAGAACTATCGATTGGAGAAGTTCAGATCAAGCAACATCCACGCTGTGCATACATTCCTCTTGGTCAAGAAGTATCGATATACAATAAAGAGGTCTTTTATAGCTATCCCACGATAGCGTTTTATCAATATGACACGAAGGCAGATCAATATGAAGTAACATTTGGAGCCTATCTGGAATCAGAGTATGGAATTGGGGGAGAGGACTTGGATAAAGTACGGTATATTTCAGAGCACTGGGTTTTAAGCTATTGCTGGAAAGGGAAGTATTCTGGAATTGAACAGAAAGTTCGTGAGCTACATAAGGAATATAACCATCTCTCGCTATCTGCCAACAGCTATAATTTCAATATTATTGATCAGTTCCTAGAAAAGGATGAGAATCAGTACGTTACCGAAATCCAAATCCCCATTCTTGATGAATCGTTTCCTGTACAGAAAATGTAAAGACATGCCGCTTTTCCAGCACATAATTACCGTTCATACAGTTTATCAGGGCAGCTCCGTTTGGAGCTGCCCTGATAAACTGTATGGAGATGAATGTTTCGCGCTAAGTTTCTGTAACAAATCGGATCAATAAGCACATTGGGACAAAAACCTTAAACGGAAATAGATGTGGATGATGCAAATGCCCTTTAACACTAATCTGCTCACATTCACAAAGGACCTAAAATAATTTGCTAATAAATAAATTATTATCAGCACTAAAAAATTTTTAGAAATCGCATTGATTTTACGTAATTGTTACGTTATATTTAACACCAATATGGTTCTGAGTGCCGAATTTTACGGTACTGACCAGAAGGAGGGACAACAGACATGAGCAGATTGGAAGTAAAGATGCCGGGCGCTGCCCAAGCCGTTGTGGAGCAGCTGTACCGGAACATGGAGCGGCGGATCGCCGCCAGTCCTCCGGGCCTGTGCCCCGTGGATATGGCGCTGAATTTCCTGAACCTGTGCCAGGCCCAGACCTGCGGCAAGTGCGTGCCCTGCCGCATCGGCCTGACCCAGCTTTCCAACATGATTCGCGAGGTGCTGGAGGGCGAGCCGGAGCTGAAGATTCTGGACCGGATCGCGGCCACCACCAGGTCATCGTGGATACGGCGGACTGCGCCATCGGCATCGACGCCGCCAATCTGGTGCTGATGGGCCTGCGGGGCTTCCGGGATGACTATGAGGAGCACATCCTCCATCACCGCTGCCTGGGCAGCCTGAAGAACCCGGTGCCCTGCGAGGCCCGCTGCCGCCGGAATATGGTGGACGACGCCCTGAATATCCGTGGACTCAAGCGCTACGCCGTGGACCATGCGGGTAATGTGCCCCAGCCCAAGAAAGCGCCCGCCACCGGCAAGCCCGTTGCCATCATCGCGGCGGCCCCGGCGGCCTCTCCGCCGCCTATTTCCTGGCCTTTATGGGCCACAAGGTCACGGTCTATGAGAAGCAGACCAAGCTGGGTGGCATGATGCGCTACGGCATCCCCAGCTACCGCTTCCCCCGGGAGAAGCTGGATGCGGAGATCAACTCCATCCTGTCCCTGGGCATTGAGGTACATACCGGGGTCAAGGTGGGCCAGGATGTCACCTTCGACCAGCTGCGGAAGGAGCACGACTGCCTGTACATCTCCATCGGTGCCCATACCGATAAAAAGACCGGCATCGAGGGTGAGGACAGTGAGGGCGTCATCTCCGTCGTGGAGATGCTGCGCCGCATCGGCGACGAGAAAATGCCCGATTTTACCGGACAGAACGCGGCGGTGATCGGCGGCAACGTGGCCATGGATGTGCCCCACAGCGCCATCCGTCTGGGGGCCGCCAAGGTCACCTGCGTCTACCGCCGCCGTCAGGAGGACATGACAGCCCAGCAGGAGGAAGTGGAGGGCGCCATCGCTGAGGGCGAGGTCCTGACCCTTTAGGCTCCTCTGAAGATCGAGGCGGACGAGAACGGCCATGTGACGGCCCTGTGGACCCAGCCCCATGGCCGCGTGAATTCCGGTGAGCGCGACGCCGGTGAGCGTAAGTGCGACTTCCCGTGCATTGGGTGTGGCATGACGGATGAAGAGGCTGTTCAGGAGTCCGCCCGCTGCCTGAGGTGCGATCACTTTGGCTACGGAAACTTCAAGGGAGGACGTGTGGAGAAATGGTAAACTTCAAAATCAATGACCGGGAATTGTCCGCGGCGGCGGGCACCACTATCCTGGAAGCCGCCGAAAAGGCCGGTATCCCTATTCCGCACCTGTGCTTCCTGAAGGAGATCAACGAGATCGCCGCCTGCCGCATGTGCGTGGTGGAGGTGGAGGGTATCCACCGCCTGGTCCCCGCCTGCAACACCGAGGCGCTGGAGGGCATGGTGGTCCAGACCAATTCCCACCCGGGTCCGGCAGGCCCGGAAGACCAACCTGCGGCTGATTTTGTCCCAGCACAACTCTAACTGTACTACCTGCGTCCGCAGCGGCTATTGCGAGCTACAGCGCCTGTCCCACAACCTGAACGTCCATTACCAGCCCTACGATGTGCAGCCAGAGCGGTCCCGGGTGGACCTGAGTGTTCCCATCGTCCGGGAGGCCAGCAAGTGTATCAAAGGTCCTGAGGGCACTGGCGGACCCGGAGATCACCACCGTGGTCCAGGTGGCCCCCGCTGTGCGAGTGGCCTGGGCAGAGGTGTTCGGTGTGGTGAACAAGGACAAGCAGGTGCCGGTGGGCAAGCTGGTGGCAGCCCTGAAGCGGCTGGGCTTCGATTATGTGTTTGACACCAATTTCACCGCGGACCTGACCATCATGGAGGAGGGCAGTGAGTTCATTGAGCGGTTCACCCACCGTGGGAAGTACCGCTGGCCCATGTTCACCTCCTGCTGTCCCGGCTGGGTGCGGTTTTTGAAGACGGAGTTGCCCAATTATACGGAGAACCTGTCCACCGCCAAGTCCCCCCAGCAGATGTTCGGCGCCGTGGCAAAGAGCTGCTTCGCGGAGAAGAAGGGCATCGACCCCCACAAGCTGTTTGTGGTGTCCATCATGCCCTGCTCTGCCAAGAGGGCGGAGAGCGAGCTACCCACTATGAAGGACGCCTGCGGCGACCGGGACGTGGACGTGGTGCTGACCACCCGGGAGATGGTGCGTCTATTCCGCAGCGACTGCATCGTGCCTGCTGAGCTGGAGGAGGCGAAGTTTGACCGTATATTCGAACCCCAGCTTGCTTATTGCAGTGGGTATTACCGCAAGGCGACAGATGGCACACACCGTATAGATTACTTCCCGCTCCCGGTCATTACAGTCGATGGTTTCTGCAATGTGGTGATTGACCTGGACTGCGTGACCGTGAACAGCAAGCTGCGCCGGGAGGCCGCATTCGCTCTTGCATACGAGCAGCTGGGCGTGTACGAATTCGTGAAGCTGCTGCGCCCAAAAGGCTTCTTCTATTGAACCGCGGACACAGAAGTCCTTTAGCTTGATATATTTCGTCTTGTTGATACGATTCTCCACCATCAGATGGAGAGGGGGTACTCCATCTGATGGTGGAGAATATTTTGCCCTCTTCAGGGCAATCCCTTTAACAGAGCATTCTTCCTCACAAATCGCTCTCTGCGTTCCAAACGCAGTCGGGGGTGTAACAGATGCCCCCCTCTGCCGGGGGCCCACACCCGCCCGCAGGGCCAAACAGGGTGTAAATCGTTGCTCGCTGCATTCCCCCCGTGTCCACGGGCTTGTTCTGTCATTTCAGCATCGCAAATTTTGGCTCAGCCACTTGCCGAATTTTATTGCTTTCCTTTGGCAATAAATTCGACCGGGGTAAGCCCCGGCCAGATGGTTATCGTTAAAACCGGTGTAGCCCTCTGCCAGCAGCTGCCCCGTCCTCGCACTTTAAGGAAAAAATACGATCTTCATACCTCTGAACCTCCTCTGCAAATCACACACGTCCGAAGCATTTCTCCATAAATATTCGCAGTTCAGTACTATTCGCCGGCACAAAACGACAGAGCAGGAGCCCCGGATGGTTCCGAGGGTTCCTGCCCTGTCGATTGCTTTTACTTCTGATGCTGTGCTCCTGCCCTTCTGATGCTTGCAAAAATCGAGCCGGAAATGTTATGCCAGACGCTGAAAATCGCGCCGGGCAGGGTCGCCAGGGGATTGGCCGCGAAATTCGCCGCCGCCAGGGACACCGCCAGGCCGCTGTTCTGCATACCTACCTCGATGGCGATGGCCGTGGCCTTGTCGTATTCCACGCGGAACAGCTTCGACGCCAGCAGGCCGAGGCCCGTGCCCAGCAGGTTGTGTAGCACGACAACGCCCAAAACCAGCAGGCCGCAGGTGAGGATTTTCTCCACATTGTTGGCCACGATGCCCGCAATGATCATCACGATGGCTGCCACGGAGATCAGGGGCACCAGAGAGGAGATCTTCTCCATGGTGGCGCCCAGAATTCGGTGGATCACTAGGCCCAGAAGCACCGGCACCAGGATCACCTTTGTCACAGAGATGATCATTGCCACCAGGGAGACGTCCACCCAGGCACCCACCAGGGCATAGGTCAGCAGGGGTGTCATCAGGGGAGCCAGCAGGGTGGACACGATGGTCATGCCCACAGAGAGGGTCACGTCTCCTCCGGCAATGTAGGTGATAACGTTGCTGGCGGTGCCGCCGGGGCAGCATCCCACCAGGATCACGCCCACGGCCAGGTCCGTCGGGAGACCCAGCAGCACGGACAGCGCCCACGCCGCCAGAGGCATGATGCTGTACTGGGAGATACAGCCGATGATGATCTCCTTGGGCCGGGTGAATACCACTTTAAAATCCTCGGCCTTGATGGTCAGGCCCATGCCGAACATGGCGGCGCCCAAAAACCAGGAGGTATACTTGGTGGCCCAGGCAAAGACGGAGGGAACGGCCATGGCCGCAGCGGAAAACAGGATGATGACCACGCCGATGTAGCGGGTCAGGGTCGTCACGATCCTTCCCAGCGTCTTCATCGGTCACACCTCATAGCTGAAGTTGTCGATCAGCCGCGTCTTGCCGATGTACACCGCCATCGCCACCAGCACATCCCTGTCCACTTTCTCCACGTCCCGCATCGTCAGGGCATCCACCATGGAGACATAGTCGATACGGGCCAGCGGCTCGGCTTCAATGACCGCCCGCATCTCTTTCAGCACGGCCTCGCTGTCCATGCCGGGGGCAATGAGCTCCTGTCCCCGTTTCACTGCCCGGGAGAGGCACAGGGCCGCCTGGCGCTCCTGGGGATTCAGGTATGTATTTCTGGAGGACTTGGCAAGACCGTCCTCCTCCCGAATAATGGGGCAGCCTACGATCTCAATGTCGAAGTTCAGGTCCCGGACCATCTTCCGGATAATAGCCAGTTGCTGGGCGTCCTTCTGGCCAAAATAGGCCTTGTCGGGCGCGACGATGTGAAACAGCTTGGAGACCACGGTGCAGACACCTCGGAAATGGATGGGACGGGTCTTTCCGCACAGGTTCTCAGAAAGGGTCTCAATGCTGACGAAGGCGCAGGGGTCCTGGTACATCTCCTCCGGCTCCGGATGGAAGATCAGGTCCGCCCCCAGGGACTTGCACAGGGCATTGTCCCGCTCAAAATCCCGGGGATACGCCTCCAGGTCCTCATTGGGGCCGAACTGGGTGGGGTTGACAAATACGGATACCACTACAATGTCGTTCTCCTCCCGGCACTTCCGGATGAGGCTGGCGTGTCCCTCGTGAAGGTAGCCCATGGTGGGCACCAGGCCCACGGTCTTTCCCTCTTTCCGCCAGCTCTTGACCAGCGCTCTCGTCTCCGCAACAGTTTTTGTTACCTGCATGTGTTGTTCCTCTCTTCATCATGAAAATTGGAAGATAGTCTCGCCCTGATCCTCTTGTTATTCCATATCGGCCAGCAGGCCGTGTTTTTCGTAGTTGGTCTTGCGGACGATCCGGTTACGCTCATCCACGAAGACCACGAACGGCTTATGCTCCGCCGCCTCCCCAGCGTCGTATCCGGCGTAGGCCATGAGGATGACCTTGTCTCCCACACTGACGCATCTTGCCGCCGCGCCGTTGAGGCAGATCATGCCGCTGCCCCGCTCTCCGCTGATGGTATAAGTCTCAAACCGGTTCCCGTTGTCAATGTCCACGATCTGGACCTTCTCGTACTCCAGGATGCCCGCCGCGTCCAGCAGTTCCTGATCCACGGTGATGCTGCCCACGTAATTCAGCTCGGCCTGGGTCACGGTGGCCCGATGGATCTTTCCTTTCAGCATTTCCAGTACCATTTTCTATCACCTTCTTTTGCTCTCGCACAAAAAAATAAAAGCACCTTCCGGGCGCAGAATACCCCCTGAAGATGCATAGTTTTACCTGATGTTTCTTCTCAGAGTCTCATTTCTCTCGAATATAAGCCCTTTTCAAAACATGTCTCCGCCGGCGGCAGCCCGAACCGGGAGCCCTCCGCCGGCACCTATTCAGTTGTATGAAATAACGTGCGAATCAGTCAGAGTATAGTTTTGAGCAAATACTATCTCCATTTTGCAGTTTAACAAATATTGGCCAAAAATGCAACCAACAATTTACAGGTTTCCCCACAAGTTCTACCGGCGTTCCGCTCATAGAGCAGCGCCAGGCCTTTGAGCAGCACGTCGGGGTCGTAGATGTGGGGATGGGCGCACAGCGGCTCCACATAGCGGGCCAGGCCCCCGGTCATCACCAAAGTCACCGGCTCCCCCAGCTCCGCCTCGATGCGGGCGGTGATGCCGTCCACCAGGGCGGCGGCCCCGGCCACAGCGCCAGAGCGCATACACCCGGCGGTGGTTCGGCCGATGACATGCCGGGGCGTTTCCAGCTCCACGGCAGGCAGCTGGGCTGTCCGGTCAGTCGGGGCCTGGAGCCCCGTCGCCACACCGGGGGCGTTCACTCCGCCCCGAAACACCCGGTCCGCATCCACCACGCTAAAGGTCGTCGCCGTTCCCATGTCCACAGTGAGTACGGGGAGTGGGAAACAGGCGGCGGCCCAGGCGGCGTCCACCAGCCGGTCCCGGCCCACCTTATCCGGCTCCGCAAGGTCTATGGTAAGCCCGGTATCGCTTTTGGAAGTAATCACCACCGGCTCCGTCCCGGTCAGGGTCCGGGCGCACCCCCGCAGCTGCTCCTCCAGCGCGGGCACCACGCTGGAGAGCACGGCTCCCCGAAAAGCTCCAGCCCGGATTCCAGCCTCCGCCAAAAGCTCCCGCAGCTCCGCCAAGTATGCCCCGGCGCTCCGGTCCGGCACAGTGTCCATCCGGGCGGTAAAGCGCGCCGTGTACTTTCCCCTTCCGTCCTGTTCCATGTCTGCGGCGCAGATGGTGGTATTCCCAATATCAACAGTCAAAATCATGACCGGTCTCCTCATACAAAGGCTCGTCCCCGCCCCAAGGTTACAATCCGGCGGGGCGGTTGCTATACTGGGAGCATAATTTGAGAACGACCCCGCAAACCGGGAGAACGGAGTAGCAACTATGGAGCAGTTACAGGGAAAATGTGTGGTTCTGGGGGTCACAGGCGCGGCATCGCCGCTTATAAGATGGCGAACGTAGCCAGCGCCCTGCGGAAAGCGGGCGCGGAGGTCCACGTCATTATGACCCGGAACGCTACGGAATTTATTACACCCCTGACTTTTGAGACCCTCACCAACAACCGCTACGTGGCGGACACTTTTGCCCGGGATTTCAAGTGCGAGGTCACCCACATTTCGCTGGCCAAGGCCGCCGACCTGATGCTGATCGCCCCGGCCACGGCCAATGTCATTGCCAAGCTGGCCCACGGCATCGCGGATGACATGCTGACCACCGTGGCGCTGGCCGCCCGCTGCAAAAAACTGGTGGCCCCGGCCATGAACACCGCCATGCTGGAGGATCCCATCACCCAGGATGATCTGAAAACGATGGAGAAGTACGGCTTCGGCGTTATCGTCCCCGCCAGCGGGATGCTGGCCTGTAAGGATATGGGCAGCGGAAAGCTGCCGGAGGCGCTGCTGGACCACATTGCCCGGGAACTGGCCTGGGAAAAGACCCTGGCGGGCGTCCGTGCGACCGTGACCGCGGGGCCGACCCAGGAGGCCTTGGACCCTGTGCGTTATCTGACCAACCACAGCTCCGGCCGCATGGGCTGCGCCATCACCCGGGAGGCCGTGCTGCGGGGTGCCGAGGTCACGATGATCTCCGGGCCAACGGCTCTGCCGCCGGTCCCCTTTGTGGAAACGCAGTCCGTCACCACCGCCAAAGATATGCTCCAGACCGTGTGTGCGGCTCTTCCGGAAACTGACATTCTTATCAAGGCCGCCGCTGTGGCGGATTACCGCCCTGCCTCTGTGGCCGGGGATAAGATCAAGAAAAAAGACGGCGACATGAGCATTCCACTGGAGCGTACGGACGACATTCTGGGCGGGGTAGCGGAAAACCGCCACCCCGGGCTGTTCGTCTGCGGCTTTTCCATGGAGACCCGGGACATGCTGGAAAACTCCACCGCGAAGCTGGAGCGCAAGCATCTGGACATGATCGCGGCCAACAACCTGAAAGTGCCGGGCGCCGGCTTTGGCGTGGAGACCAGCGTGGTGACGATCATTACCAACGACGGGATCTCCGGGCTACCTCTGATGGGCAAGGGTCAGGTGGCGGCCGCACTGCTGGATGCGATTGAAAATCGGCGGCGCGGAATTGCTGGCTGACGTTCTCAACGCGCGGTTCATACAGCACGAAGAAACCCGGCGTGACATTGATCGCGCCGGGTTTCTCTGAACATGTGATATTTTCATCTTTGCGATCCTGCCGGGGAATCCCGGTCAGGGACGCTGTTCATGTAAACCACAGGCAGAAACGGATCAGGGCCGGTAAATCCGTTGCTGCTGGGGTTTTGCAATCAGGAAGCAGCAGTCATTCAGCTCTTCCTCTTCAAAGAAATTGTAGAAGGTAAAATTGTAAAGGAACCGCTCCGCACTATAAACGCCGTAACCGTCCTGGTTGTGGTCGGTTGTGTCGTATGGGTCCGCAACAATGATTACATCATCCTGGGTCGTCTCGGTTCCCATGGTGTCATAGCCGATGATGACCTGCCAGTGGCCGCCCCAGTCGTTCCAGCCCACCATAATGGGTGTGCCAGACTTCAGGTTCTCCTGGATGTAGTCAAAAGTAAACACACTCCAGGGATCGTCCGCACAGTCAAAAGTGGAGTACACATCATACCCGCCGACGCCGTCAAAGATCTCGACGGCCTGCCGCAGGGAGGTGGCGCCCGGCTCCAGACCGTTGGAGCGGAGCTGGGCCAGAGTCTCCTCATGATACTCGCCGAGGGTGCCGTACCAGTTCATTATCATTAAGGCACTGGAGACACCGCAGCTCCATTCACTGGTCTGCTGCTGGGTCTTGAAGTTGTGCAGGATGGTCAAGGTATCGCTGGACTCCATGTTATAAAAATCCAGAGTGCTGAAATAGGGGCTGTCCTTATGATCCCCCTCTCGCTCGACACTGTCAGCACCATATTCAGTGTCCAGATCCGCAGCATAGGGAATCTTCATTTCGTCGGTGTAGTTGCCTTTGTCCTGCTTGGCGGTACAGCCGCACAGAATCAGACAAACAGCGGTTAGCAATACAATAATTTTCTTCACGGTGTTCAAACCCTTTCAAAATATTATTGTACCTGTAATCAACAAATTCACCTTCATTGTCTTATTTATTTCATTGGGGAAAGTATGCCGGTCCCCGCATGGTTTATTTATCTCAATTTCCGGTCGTTTTCCTGCGTTTTATATAGCATCTGATTCTCTGAAAAACAGCCTGCTTTTAATGCGCTCATGTTGTTTTATACAAGTACGGTGGGTGTTGTCCCACATGACCCACAGGCGCTTGCCTGCGCTATAAAATTTTGAGCCCGCCTTTGGGCTCCGACATGAGGTGTGCTATTTGCGCACAGCGGCTCCGGCCCACCCTCCCTTTTTGCCTGATCGTTTATTATATCAGGGAATCGGAAGAAAACAAGAAAAATTTTTAAATTAGGATATACGACTTTTGATCTGCCCCACGGGGCGGTTTCTCGGCAGTAGTTCGAAACTGCTATGTGGGAGAGCTACAGGCAGGAACTGCCTCCAGATGAGTTGTGTTTTCCATAAGGAACAAACAAAAAAAGAAAATCCCTCAGAGCCCTGCAGCTCTAAGGGATTCTTTTGGTGGACGATACAGGACTCGAACCTGTGACCTCCCGCACGTCAAGCGGATGCTCATACCAGCTGAGCTAATCGTCCAAAGGACGAATGTCATTATATCGAAGTTCCGTGGGGTTGTCAACCCTTTTTCTGATTTTATCGGGCCATTTTTTCCTCTGCCGCATAGGATGAGAAGAACTTGAACAAAAGGAGGAATCACCATGGATCAAATCCAGCGGCCCGGAGAGGAACTGGATCACGCCGCCTTTGCGCGGGTATGGCGGAGAGTGATGCCGGAGGATCGGCCTGACTGCCCCTTTACGCTGGAGCCCTCCGCTCCACCGGCTCTTTCCACCCCGGCTTCTCCGGCGGCCGCCGCTGCTGCGCCCGCTGTTCCCTGCGCCTGTCTGGGGGAAGGCAGCGCCCGGGATCTGCCTGAGCTGGAGCGGATGCTCCGGCAGACCACAGACGATTTCCGCATCTATCGGGCTCTGGCCAGGCGCTTGGGACAGGGGGGGCTTTTTTCCGCCCTGGCCGTGGAAAAGAAGCGGCAGGTCAGGCGTTTATCCACTGCGTCCTTCCTCATTTCGGGAAAGCAGTACACGGCGCCGCCCACCCCGGCGCCCGGAACCCTTACGCTTCCGCTTGCCATGCGGGAGCGCTTTCAGGCCGAACAGCGGGCGGGGAGCGCACTCCTGGCGGCTGCGGAAACGGCGGCCGATCCCTGTCTGGCGGGACTCTATCGCATTTTGGCCGAGGAGGATCGAGACCACGCCAGGCGCCTGTGGGCCCGGCTGGAGCGGCAGTGAGTCTCTCTTACAGCTTCCTGCAAAAGAGGCCGTGCCTGTTGCAGCAGGCATAGAGAATTCCGCCGCCCCGCTTGGAAAACCGGGCTGCGGCCTCCTGCTCGGGATAGAGCTTGACGATCTCCAGCCGGGAAGGCCCCACCAGAGCTAAAAAGCTGATAAAGTGACCCTTCTCCATAGGGTGGGCCAGAGAGACATAATATTCCCCGTCCACATCTTCCGCCGTCAGTTCGTGTGTCTCGTCCGGCACCTCTGCCTCCAGCGGCGGCAGCGCCACTCCGCAGCAGTGGAAGGAGCCCTCGCCCATGGCGTGGATCACATTGCCGCACACCGGGCAGACATAGAACCGGCCCCGGAGGGGGTTGCCCGCGCGGTTGCGGTTGGTGACGCACTCCCCGGACAGCAGCTCGGCCACCGACACCCCCAAAGCTGCGCCCAGGGGTTCCAGCAGAGCCAGGTCGGGCAGGCCCCGGCCCGTTTCCCATTTGCTTACCGCTTTGTCGCTGACCGAAATGCGGTCGGCCAGCTGTTTCTGAGTATATCCCTTTTTCTCCCGAAGGGAGCGGATGGCCGTCCCCGTTACATAATTGCTCATCGTTTGAATCTCCTTTCGCCGTCTGCATTCAGCATACCCTTACAGGGGCGAAAGGGCAACCTACGCTCCGTGGAGCCCCTCGTCCGAACCTGCTCGTCTGAGGTGCAGACAGCACAGAACGATCCAGAGCGCCGCCAGGGTCAGGGCGAGGACCAGAGTGCCCTGAGAGCCCCAGGGAACGGCAAAGTAACGGCCCGTGCGAATGGAGCCCTCCCGGTAGGGCAGCAGCTGCCGGGAGATGTCGGACCACATGGACTCATAGCGCAGCAGGCCGGTCATCCCCCAGCACAGTCCCGTCATGACCCAGGCGGGTGCGATCCAGCGGCGGAAACCCTTTTTCAGCAGCGGGAGCGCAGCCAGCAGAGCCAAGATCAGGAGCCAGAGGGCAAACAGCCGGGTGGGGGCGTGAAAAGCCTCCGGCACCTGGGGCCCCAGCGCCTTCCACAGCCCGGGCAGCCAGTAGAGCCCCGCCAGCAGCGGAACTGCCCCGGGGAGCAGCTGCCGGACAGAGGGTCTGCCCCATGTCAGCCGGAGAGGGGGCTCCTCAGTTTGCAAAGAACCGGGGATTTGCCCGTCAAAGCCTTTTTGCCAGACCCAGTACTGCGTGAGGGCGGTCAGAGCCAGCGCCAGGAGCACCACGGCTGTTCCTGCCAGGGCCGGATGCCGGGCGCAGCACCAGACGATGTCGGACAGAGGCCCGCTGTAACCGCCCAAATAGGTGATCGGCTGTCCGTTTCCATCCAGAGACTGGCTGAGCCCCAGGGCCATGCTTCCTGTGAGAGCGGCCGCCAGCGATTTCAGGGCGATGGACAGATTGACTCCCAGATTTACCACAGCCTCCCCCAAAAGGAACCAGCGGCTTTGATAGGAATAGTATTTTTGCAGATACACCCCATAGGCCAGACATCCCAGATAGGCCAGGTAGCAGAGAAAACCCGGCATGAAGAGATCCAGCAGGAAAAAGAGCGCGCCTCCGCCCAGGGCGAAGGCGAAGGACAGCAGGTTCTGCCCATCAGCTTTGGTCAGCGTCCGGATGGGGCGCCGGTCGTCCAGCAGATCGTCCACGGTCACTCCCAGAGCC
The DNA here is from genome assembly GCF_050313575.1 of Candidatus Pseudoscillospira sp. SGI.172. Classification (NCBI taxonomy): domain Bacteria; kingdom Bacillati; phylum Bacillota; class Clostridia; genus Candidatus Pseudoscillospira; species Candidatus Pseudoscillospira sp. SGI.172. The sequence goes on from NZ_JBNPLQ010000002.1 coordinate 62,807, forward strand.
CGGGCCAGGGGCACCAGCATCGGCACGTCCGGATAGCCCCCGCCGCTCTCCCATCGGGAGACCGTCTTGTCGCTCACGCCGATCCGTTCGGCAAGCTCCTGCTGTGTCAGGTGTTTTCCCTTTCGGTATCCTCTCAGGCGGCCGCCAAAGGTCTGTTCCATCTGCACCCGCTCCTTTCTGTCGTCTCAGCATACCATGCATCTCTAACGCTGGGAACCCCGCAGGCCGGGAATTGGCTCTCGAATCACGGGACCTCCTTTTTCTTGAAAGAAAAAGGAGGCAAAAAGAACTTTCATAAAAGGACTGTGGGGGGGCGGGGTGGAGTCAGCTTAAAAGAAAGAAAAAAGAGCTTTCATAAAAGGGATGTGGGGGAATCGGGGCGTGGGAGCGGGAGAAAGGTTTTTTTCCGGATGGTGATCCGCGGCCCTTTGGAGGATTACAGCAGGGCCCGGCCCCGGGCCAGCAGCTTGGTGTAGATCTTGTCCATCTGCCACTCGTTGGTGTACTCCAGCAGACGGTCTGCCGGAAGCCAGCCTACCCGGCTGTTTTCTCCCACCCGGACGGTGAGCGGGCCCTCCCGGTCGGCGGTGAGCAGATAGGAAACATTCAGGTGGAGGTGGGACGGGACATACGCCCCCCGCTTTCTGTGCCCCCACACCGGCAGGATCTCCAGGGAGGCGATGTTCGGAGACAGCGGGCGGATGTGCCCGGCCCCCGTCTCTTCCCGGGCTTCCCGCAGGGCGACCGCCAGAAGGTCGCCGTCTCCGTCGGCATGTCCCCCCGTCCAGGCCCACACCCGATAGAGATTATGGTGGGCCATCAGGACCCATTTGCCATCTGCGCTGAGAACGAAACCGGAGGCGGTGAGGTGGGCGATTTTGTTGTCCCGGGTGAGGATCGTGTCGGGATACCGACGGAGATAGGACAGGATCATTTCCTGATCTGCGGCCTCATCCTCCGACTGGGGGAGGTAGGCGGCGATGTCGTCCAGGTACATAGAAGCTCCTTTCCAAAAGGGGGCGGTCAGGCCCGAAGGTGCCGGAGATAGGTCACATATTGAAACGGCACGCCGTTTTCCTCCAGCGGCGGTTCGGACGCCGACGCTGTCCAGGCCGGATCGGAATCCAGGTCGGGAAACCGGGCGTCGGCGTCAAAAGTGCGAAAAATGCGGGTCACCCAGACGGTGTCGCAGACATCCAATAACATTTTGTAGATACTCTCCCCCCCGATTACAATGCTGTCATCGGGGGCGGCGGCCAAAAGGGCCTCCCGGTCGGAAAAAATCTCTGCCCCCGCCGCCTGGAAGGCGGGATCCCGGGAGAGGATCAGATTCCGGCGCCCCGGCAGGGGCCGTCCGCCGGGGAAGGTGGACAGGGTCTTGCGGCCCAGGATCACCGGATGGCCCAGGGTCAGGGTCTTGAAGCGCCGGAGGTCGGCGGAGAGGGGGCACAGGAGCTTCCCGCCCTTCCCGATGCCCCAGTGCTCGTCCACGGCTACGATTGCCTTCATGGGATTGCCTCCTCAGATTGCGATCTCGATTTTTGAGGTGAAGTCGTGATATTGGTAATCGGAGAGGGAGAAGCTGTCCTTGGTAAAGCGGTAAAAATCGGTCACTGTGGGGTCGATGGAGAACTTCGGCGCCGGGAACTCCGTCCGGCTCAGGAGCTCCCGGGCGATTTCAAGGTGCCTGGTGTAAAGATGGCAGTTTCCGATCATATGGATCAGTTCCCCGGGCTGATAGCCATAGGCGGAGGCCATGGCGTAGACGATGAGCGCCGCCTGGACCGTATTCCAGTTGTTGGCCGCGATCATATCCTGGGAGCGCTGATTCAAAATGGCGTTCAGCCTGCCTCCGATGACCACAAAGGTCATGCTGTACGCGCAGGGGTACAGGGCCATGTCCGCAAGGTCGTGGACGGCGTACAGGTTGGTCATGATCCGCCGGGACGCGGGATCGTTGACCAGCTGGTAAATGACGCGGTCGACCTGATCCATCCAGCAGACCCCGTCGCCGTCCAGCCGGATGGTTTTGCCGGTCAGGTCGTCTCCAAACGCTTTTTTCAGGCCGTCCGGGGTGACGTCGCGGTACCGGCTCAGCTGGGCCATCTGATAGCCGTAAGCCTTGCCGATGGAGCCGTCTTTGTCGGCCCACTCGTCCCAGACATGGGAGTTCAGATCATGGATGTTGTTGCTTTTTTTCTGCCAGATCCAGGAGACCTCGTCCCAGGCAGATTTCCAATAGGTCCTTCTGAGGGTCAGGATGGGAAACTCCCGGGCTAGGTCGTACCGGTTGACAACGCCAAAAACGGCAATGGTGTGGGCGGGGGTGCCGTCCGGCCAGCGGGGCCTGACCTCCAGCCCCTCGTCGGAGACGCCGTTTTCAAGGATGTTGCGAATGGTCTCCTGAAACAGTTTGTCCGCGTAGCTCATGTCACAGATTTCCTCTCTTTCAAAACCGTGGCTTTCAAAAGCCTGTTTGGCAGTTTTTATTTTTCCCATCATACCATTCTTTGTAAAGCAGAGCAAGCGCGGAAAAGGCCTCCCGGCAAAATGGGGGTGGACGGGCGGGCGGCGGCGGAGTAGAATGAGAGCGGAAAACAAACAGCGGCAGGAGGGTCGATTATGGCGGAGCGGGCAGAGAAAAAGGGCGGGCGCATCTTTCCCCGGCTGGCGGCGCTGGTGTGCCTGGCGGTCTTTCTGGTCAGCGGCGGACTGCTGCTGCGGTATCGGGCGCAGCGGGACGCCACCCAGCGGGAGGTCACCCAGCTCCGGGAACTGGTGGAGGAGCCCGCGGGCCAGGTTGTTCCGGACTCCGGGAAGCCCCTCACCCAGGCGGAGCGGTTTGCGGCGCTCACGGCGCGCAACAGGGACTTTGCGGGCTGGATCACGATCCCCGGCACCGCTGTGGATTACCCGGTGATGCGGGCGGGGGAGGGAAAGGACGGGGAGTATTACCTGCGCCGGAACTTTGACGGGGAGTACGATATCAACGGTCTCCCGTTTCTGGATCAGCGCTGTGGGACCGACCCGGCCTCCGATCTCCTGATTATATACGGACACAATATGAAGAGCGGGATCATGTTTCACGACCTGACCGGGTATGAGAAGAGGAGCTTCTGGGAGGAGCACCGGTACCTCCGGCTGGAGACTTTGACCGGAACGGGGACCTATGAGGTATTCTGCGCCATGCTCTATGACGCCTCTTCCGATGAGACGGCCTTTAAGCCCCACAGGCAGGTGGAGTTTGCCGGCGAGGCGCAGTTTGACGCCTATCTTGCGGGACTGAAAGCGGCCGCGCTCTATGACACGGGGATCACCCCGGCCTATGGGGAGAAATTGCTGATGCTGGCCACCTGTGAGCGATCTTCGATTCAGAACGGGCGCATCGTGGTGGTGGCGCGGCAGGTGGAGAAATAGGATTTTTCACAGAGAGAGAACGCGGAGCCGGGGATTCGGCTCCGCGTTCAGCTTGTCGAAAAAGCCTCGCAGAGTTTCGTGCCTGCAGGCGCGAAAGAGGTGGGATCCGTTTTCTGCCGCGGCGTGTACGTGGCGGAAAACACCTCTCAGCCCGTAAGTGTGCGCATGGTCCGCCGAAGGCGGACCATGCGTGCGCGCGACGGGCTGCGTCCTGCTCGAAAAAGCGGCGAAGCCACTTTTTCGACAGTCTCAACGCGGAGCCGAGGATTCGGCTCCGCGTTTGTTCTGCCTTGAGGAGGGCACAGATCAGGGAGAAAATTGCTTTTTTCAACACGGGAGCAGAGAAAGAAAAAAGTTTTTTAAAAAATGACCTAAATGTAACCATTGAAAATTATACTAATAACAACATCGGGCAAAGCAAGGCCCATTTTGCCGCCGGAGCGGCGGCGTGAGGAGGCGGTATATGAATCCGACTGTAAAAAAAGTATGGAACGCGGTCACCTGGGTCCTGGTCCTGTGCGTGGCGGTTCTGGCCTTCCTCCTGGCAGGCGTGCGGTTGATCGGGTACACCCCCTACACCGTGCTCAGCGGCAGCATGGAGCCGACCTATCCCGTGGGATCGCTGATCTATGTGAAAAAGACAGCGCCGGAAGCGGTGCAGGTGGGCGACCCCATTACCTTCGTCCTGGATGAGAACCTCACCGTGGCCACCCACCGAGTCATTGAGGTGGACAGCGAAAATCGGCAGTTCCGGACCAAGGGAGACGCCAATGAGGCCGCCGACGGTTCCCCGGTCCTCTTTGAAAATCTGATCGGGGTCCCCCGGTTCTCCATTCCCAAGCTGGGCTTTGCGGCCAGCTGGATCACCCAGCCCCCCGGCATGTACGTCTCCGGCGCGGCGGTGGTCATCCTGGTGGTACTCCTGTTCCTGCCTGATCTTCTGGATAAGGCGGACGCCGCAGACCGGAAGGCCGCAGAGAAAAAAGCAAGGCGGGAAGCAGAAGGAAATCCGCGTTGAAGCGTGTCCATATTATAGAGAAAAGCTATTTTGAATTGAAAGATTTTGAGGAGGAACAACACATGAAAAAGACACTGACCATCATTGCGTCCCTGGCTCTCGTAGCCGCCATCTCCATCGGGGGCACCCTGGCATTCCTTTCCGCTCAAACTGGCGAGGTCACCAACACCTTTACCTTCGGCAACATGTCCCTGACCCTGACCGAGACCTATGAGCAGAACTCCAAGATCTATCCGGGCGCCGTGATCGACAAGACCCCTGTGGTCTCTGTGGGCGCCAAGAGCGAGCCCTGCTACGTCTACGCCAAGATCAACAACGGCTTCGGAACTTATGCCGCGCTGAACATCAACAGCGATTGGTCCCTGGTTGAGGGAACCAGCAACATCTACCGCTACAAGGAAGTCGTTGACAACTCCGCTTCCACCGAGGCGCTGCCTCTGACCGCCCTCTTCACCACGGTCACCATTGATGGTGCGAGCGTTACCTCCGCCAACATTGAGACTGTCGCCCAGAGCACTATCGTGATCGACGCCTTTGCCTACCAGGCCAACGGCACCGCCGAAACCTCCACTGCTGCTCAGGCCCTGGCCGATCAGGCCGCCATTGGGCACTGGAACACCGCCGCATAAGCCGGTAAAATCCGCCAAAAACCATTGAAAAGCGCCGTATTTCATATAAAATAATAAGGAGAAATCATTATGAAGAAGAAAAGCATTCTCGTCGCCGGCCTTTCCATCATGATCATCGCTTCCATGGCCATCGCCGGCACCCTGGCCTACTTCACCAACACCAAGACCGCCAACAACACCTTTACCGTGGGCAACGTGGCCATCACCCTGAACGAGGCCCCTGTCAGCAAGACCGGCGACACCTGGACCGCTGATCAGGAAGCTGCCCGTGTGACCGAGAACACCTACTCCAACGTCTACCCCGGCGCTGTCCTGCCCAAGGATCCCACTGTCACCGTTGACGCCAACAGCAGCGACACCTACGTCCGCGTGAAGGTCACCGTCTCCCACGCCGCCGCCTGGAAGGCTGCCTGCGCCGCCCACAACATCACCGATCTGGCCACCATCTTCGGCGGTCATGTGGAAGCCGACTGGAGCCGCGCCGCCATTACCGAATCTGCGGAGGCCGATACCATTACCTATGTCTACAACTATGTGGGCGGCGAGAATGCCGGCCGTCTGGCCGCCGGCGAGACCACCGGCGCCCTGTTCACCTCCGTGACCATTCCCGGCGGCTTCACCAACACTGAGCTGGCCGCCATCGGCACCGGCAACGGCTTCACCATGAACATCGTCGCCGACGCCATCCAGGCTGAGGGCTTTAACAGCGTCACCGCCGCTTTTGCCGCTTTCGACGCCTGATCCAAACCAAATTCCGGGTGGGGAGGCGCGGCCTCCCCACCCTCCCTCGCAAAAGTTGTCAGGCTTTAGGCGTGCCGCTTTCCCGGAAGGCGGTATGCTTAAACTCTGAACGATCACATACATCCACCGATTCTCAGAAAGAAAGGCGGTTTTTCCATGAAGAAAAAGTTGGCCATTTTTGCGTCTCTGGTGCTGATCTTCTCTGTCGCGGCGGCGGGCACCTATGCGTATCTCACCGCGCAGGGCATGGCGCACAACGTCATCACTGCGGGCAATGTCAACATTACCCTTCACGACGAGGGGAAGCAGGGAGTGACGTGGGACGATTTCAACAAGCTCTATCCCACCGGGGCCAGCGTGATGCCCGGAGTGACTGTGGATAAGCGGGTGTACGTGGAGAACACGGGCAAGAATCCCTGCTACGTCCGCGTGAAGCTTACCCCCTCTGCGGTGGATGCCGGCGGGTCACCCCTGGCGACCGACGGCCAGTTCCAGCTGGACCTGGCGAGCTACGCCCAGTACTGGACGATGGACAGCGAGGGGTTTTACCGCTACAACACGATGCTCCAGCCCGGAGAAAAGACGGAAATGCTCATCTCTTCGGTCACCTTCGATACAAAGATGGGCAATACCTATATGAACTCCCGGTTTGACATCCTGGTGGATGCACAGGCGGTGCAGGGGCAGAACAATACCTTTGACACGGCGGTCGGGGAAACTGTCCTGGACGTGAAGGGATGGCCCGCAGCCCCCGCCCCCACCGAGACCCCCGCCGTGACTGAGACCCCGGCGGTCACCGAGGCCCCGGTGGAGAGCCCCGTAGCCCCTCCGGCGGAGTCTGTCGAGCCGGATCCGGTTAACACTTGAGAGAGGAGGAACCTTCCATGAAACTGAAAAAAACACTTGCAATGCTGCTGGCCCTGTGCATGGTCGTGTCCATCTTCTCCCCGGCCGTGGCTGTTGATGAGCCCGCCAGCGAGACCATCATCACCACCGGACCCTCTGAGACCACCGAAGTGACGACCCAGACGCCCCCCGAGGCCCCTGCGGCCAGTGAGCCCGCCGTCGAGAGCGAAGCCCCGTCGGTGGAGCCTGAGACCACGGTCCAGCCCCAGGAGTCCCAGCCTGCGGAGACGCAGGCCCCCGTTGAGAGCCCGTCCGAGCCGTCTGCCGCCCCTGCCGGGAGCCAGGCTCCCGCTGAGACGGAAACTCCGGCCGAGGTCCCGGCTGTGACGGAGACCCCGGCTGTCACTGAGACGCCTGTGGTTACGGGGACCCCTGCGGTTACGGAGACCCCCGCCGCCACGGAGATCCCACTGGCGCCGGAAGCGGATTTCAGCGCCATGAGCGTGGAAGAGCTCTATGCATATTTGGATGTGCTGGATGATGTGGCTTATGAGGAAGCCTTGGAACAGCTGACCGAAGAGCAGGAAGAAGCGCTTCGTGACTATATCCGTCAAATGATTTTTGGCGCACAGCCCGTCAAAGAAGAGAATGATGTTTATGCAATGACGGAGGCCGGCCCCCTGATGCCGGCGGTTACCGGTGAAAAGCGGCGGCCTCTGGCCCGTATGATGATGGCCCGGAGTTATGCCCTCCTGCCTGCTCTGCTGTCAGGGGACGCTCCCGATGTGGACGGACTGGAGTTAAATAAGAAGATTGAAAAGGCTGGCGATAACTACCTTATTACGCTGGAGGCCTACGCCACCGGAGCTATGACTCAGAGCGGCGGAGATCCCATTCCCAGCGACATTGTACTGGTACTGGATCAGTCCGGGAGTATGGCCTACGACTTTACTACACAGACAAAAACAACGTATAATTTAGTCTCTGAAAAGACCAAGAATCTCTATAATGCTACAAACAAAAACGATCAAATTAGTCTTTATGTGAAAAACAACGACAACTATGAACGGGTAGTTGTGACGATTTCTCGCAGCGGTTTGATAGTCAACAGAATCTACACCTATTCCTATACAGATTCGCTGGGATTCCACAGTGCGGCCGTAGGTGGAAATGATCTTCCTCCGTTCGCGTTTTATCGTGCGACAACAACCACTGAGAGCACTACACGGCTGGACGCGCTGACGTCCGCAGTCACCAGTTTTGTGGCAGCCGTTCAGAGCGACGCAGTGGAAAACGACGTGGACCATCGAATCGCCATTGTGGGCTTCTCCAGCGATGGCTATAACAATACAGAGCTGCTGACTGGCGTGGGCAGTATTCAAACGGGCACGACTTGGTACGGTACGCAGCCGGTTGATGGCTATCCTTCAACCTACTATTTCCCCACCGGCTATGCCAAGAATGGCGCTCAGTACGGGACTATGGATTACTACAATGGGCTGTCCAATGCGCTCCAGGATGTCAGCACAGATGCTGGCTATACCAACGTGACGGACGCCATTGCGGCACTGACGGCCTACGGTGGAACCCAGACCGGGAACGGCATGTCAATGGCAAATGATATTTTGGCGGCGTGCCCAGTTCCAGAAGGTGAGACCCGCAATCGTGTGGTAATTCTTTTTACCGATGGGGTGCCGGGGATCAGCGGTTTTGACTCTGCTGTGGCAAATGCCGCAATTACCGCATCCCAGACCATTAAGGCGAGCCCTGAGAGTTCCGGGCAGGGAGCCACGGTATACACCGTTGGAATTTTTGATGGCGCAGATACCCAAGATTTTAGTGGCAACGCAAATAAGTTTATGCACGCAGTGTCCTCCGAGTATCCCAACGCTTCCTCTATGAATAGCCTCGGAAGCCGATACACGAACTCTGAAGGAGAGACGCCGAACTACTATCTGACGGCTGGCAATACGGATGATTTGAATAGCGTATTTGGAAACATTTCTTCTACCGTGACCGGCTCCACCACTTCGGTGACGCTTGACGAAAACGCGGTGGTGCAGGATGTGCTTTCCGAATACTTCGAGTTTGACGGCGTCAGTGCAGAAGACACCTCCGGGATTCAGGTTTATACGGCTCCCTGCATTGGGGGAACCAACAGCGCACCAACCTTTGGAGCGAGTGTGGAATATGGAGATGCGACGGTAAATGTGAGCGGCAATGCGGTGCAGGTTACCGGATTTGACTTCTCCGATGCAGAAACCAATGCAGTCTATGCAACGCCCTCTGCACATGGAAATAAGTTAATCATCACGATTCCTGTGAAGTTGAACACCTATGGATTTGGCGGCAACAACGTGCCCTCCAACACCAGCGGCACCTCTGGGATCTATGCCAGTGCGGAGGCCCAGACGGCAGCAGAGCTATTTGTAGCTCCCAACGTCAATATTCCAATCCGCTATGAGATTGCCTCCGAAAATCAAACCATTTATTTAGGCAACGCTCCTGAGTTTGAAAGACTGCTTGCCTATGCCGACGGCTATGAGCCTGATGGAGTGAACAACGCTTATGTGGATATTCTCTACACACTGAAAGACAGCACAGGTGTTGTTCTGGGAAACTGTGCCATCGCTGCGGGGGAATTTTTCGAGACATGGACATGGACCGGCGGTATGATGCCGACCCCTAAGCCAGCCGATTGCACCACCTATACCCTTTCCTGCGAGGTGACACCCTCCAGTACGATTGGAACCGACAGCTTGGGGAATGAGCCGGTGGAGGCCGTGACTGTCACCCCACAGGCTCCCGCCGTCCACGTCCTGAAGCCCGGCTTCACCGTAACGGCCAACGATGTCTGGGCGGATTACGGCGTGAATGTTGGCCTCCAGGAATGGGGCACCGCTGAAAACGGAATTGCCGTGGGCGATACGTGGGCGGATGACCACAGCGACCACACCGCAATTCCCGGTGTCTCCGGCGTGAAGCCGAGCGTAACCGATTTTGCGCTGACCTTTGCACAGGTTGGGACTTCCGATGGGCTCCTGAATGGGGCGGCTTATACCACAGGGGAGAAGGACGCCGATTTCAATGTCACCGGTCTGACCTGCAAGGTGGGCGGGGTGTCCTATGCCGCTCCGGCCGGTGCACTCACTGTGATCCCCGCGGTGGAAGGCGATACCGGCCATGACTTTACCATCCACATCAACCATTTCAACATGACCATTACCAAGACTTTGACCGGGAACAACAGCATCTACACCCAGTCTTTCCTGTTCACGGTCTCCGACGGAAGCAGCAGCTTCCAGGTAGCGATCCCGGCCAAGGACTTCGGAACCGGCAACCAGGCCTCCAAGACGGTTACCCGTCTGGTCTGCGGCAAGAACTACACGGTCACGGAAAAAACAGACTGGTCCTGGCGGTATGCGTTGGCAAGCAGCAATAACATTCCGATTTCCAAGACAAACGATCCGCAGATCAGCAGGATTGAACCGGGTGCATACACGGCGGCCTCCGGCTTCACCAACCACTTGGATGACAACAAGTGGCTCAGCGGCGGCAACTCTGCTTCTAACGTCTACAATAAAAAGGGCTGAGAGAGGAGGGGACGGACATGAGAGGAAAACATGAAATGAAATCCCCAAAGCCGCACATCCTGCTTGTTGCAGTCGCCCTCATCGCGGCGCTCACGGTTGGCGGCACGATCGCCTGGCTGGCAGTCTCCACCAACGCGGTGGAAAATACGTTCCAAGCCAGTCATGTGACCAGCGAGGTGAGCGAGACATTTGATGGGAATGTAAAAACAAATGTCAGCATCAAAAACACCGGCGACATCGACGCCTATATCCGTGTTGCCCTCGTCCCCACGTGGCAGGACGACAGTGGAAATGCGGTGGCCCTGCCCGCCAGCCTGGATGATCTCGCTTTTACTGGACTGACCGGAAGCGACTGGTTCCAGGGAAGAGACGGTTACTACTACTGCAAGGAGCCCATTGCGCCGAATGACGATACCGGATACCTCTTCACAAAGGCAGCGGTAAAGACCGCCAACGGGTATCACATGGATCTCCAGATCCTGTGCGACGCCATTCAGGCCAAGGGCGGGACTGCGGCAGGAACGGCCGCCGTGGTGGCTGCCGGATGGCCGGTGGCGGTAAATTCCGACGGCATGCTGAGCGCGAATTAAGGAGGTGGCAGAGATGAAACGGAAAAAGATGAGCCGGCTTCTGATTGCCGCTTCCCTGTGCCTGGCCCTGATCTTCACTTACAGCGCCGGTGCGCTGGCGGTGCAGGTCCTGGCCGCCGATCCCGACGTCCCAACGGTCACCATTGTGGGCAGCGGCTCCACGGCGAAGTTTACCTTCAACCGTCCCAAGCAGACCGACGAGACGGCCCAGACGCGGGCGGCTGTACCTCACGACACCACGGTGGATTTGTTTGACAGCTTCAAAAACGTCATGCCCGGCGATCACCTGACCCAGCCCATACGGGTTGAGGCTGCAGCCGGCAATGACAGCAGCTACAAGGTATACCTGTATGCCCGGGTGTGCGGGGACAATGCCGAGGCAAATCTGGCGTTTCTGAATGCCATGACTCTGAAAGTCAGCCAGGGTACGGATGAGTTGGATGTCCTGAACGCAGGCGAGGATGCGCAGGGGATTTATCTCGGAACCTTTGAACGGGGAAACAGTAAAGACCTGGCAGTGGATCTGACGGTTCCGATCGAGATGGGGAATGAGTTTCAGGATGCCGAGTGCTATGTGGACTGGTATTTTTACGCTGAGCAGGTCGTGAACGGCGGCGGCGGCGACAAGCCCGACCATACACCCAAGCCCTCTGCTGCCCCGGATCCAAGCGTAACGCCGAGCCCCACCCCCACCACACCGCCCCCTGCCGAGAGCAGCGACGTTGAGATCGACGATGGAGATGTGCCTGAGGGCGGGCTTCCCGACATCGACGACGGGAACGTGCCCAATGGCGGGCTTCCCGACATCGAGATCGGAGAAGACGGTGTTCCCTTGGGCGACATGCCACAGACTGGTGACGACACCAACCTCCCGCTGCTGCTGGGGGCTATGGTGGTCAGCGGAAGCACCCTTGCGGGGATCCTCATCTTTGGCAGAAAGCGCGAAGACGAGGGAACGAACTAAAAGATAAGCAAGAGCAGCCGCCCTGACGGAGTTCGATCCGTCGGGGCGGCTGTTTTTGAGCCGTTGGAGCGAACGGGGATTTGAGATTTTTGAATGCCAAGGATCCAGTACCGAAGGGCCGGAATGCGGCAGATGGCTTCGTACAAGGGAGAACCCAAACGCACTGAAAAGCTCCACGCCGTATACCGCTCACATGGGGAGTCCCCCACCGGAGAGCAGGACGTTGGTTACCAGCAGGACGGGAATGTGGAATACGTGGATTTCACAGCAGGCGCGCTTCTGATAAGCTTGCTGCCATGGAACGCAAAAAGCTGGCAAGATGGAAGTGGAGCTCTCTTGTTCATTCCTTGCTATCCCTCATATTTCTTTCGATTTGCGCCAAGAACCCAACTGCAGTTTAACTTGCAGTTGGGTTCTTCGACAGACTGGGGTGGACGGCAGTTTTCTGCCGTCCACCGTACAAATTTGAATTTTTTGATTTTTGCCATGCCCCTGCTTAAGAGTTCCCCCCGGTGCTCTTTTGAGGCCGGTGCACAAAATGTGCACTGAGACAGGACTCTGAGCGAAAAGTCCAGAAAAAAGAAAATCCCTAGAACTGTTACAGTTCTAGGGAAATCTTCTGGTATGAGTGGTGATACAGAACTTTTTGAAAACCCCAGTAATATCAAGGACTTGTGGGCATACGAACAGAGAATTATCTTGTATTTCCCCTATCTTGTGGCGGCTGCTTTGAAGCAGCCGCCCTTTTCTTAACGCCCAAAATAAATGCGCCAATTAGGGTTGAAAAAACCTCTTTTTTCTTTTTGTGTTGCCTGTTAGAAAGGGGACACGGGTGATTTATCACCCAGCGTATCAAAATGGCTCAGAAGTGGCTTTTTTCTCAGAAACAACACTTTTCAAACCTGCGAAAATATGTCATCTACGCGACGCTCCATCTCACCAAACGGGTTTCCTGGATGTGGACGCGCCAAATACGGCTTGTCCAAATACGGGAAACCCGGATACGGATAACCCATGTCTGGAAAACCGGCCACAATTAAATAAAGATAAAAGAAATACTGATTAATTTAATACGAAAGAATCAAATCCTATCCTATCAATCCCCCCACCCCGCAGGCGCTGATCGAATCAGACAGTTGTTGATGGTATTCGCTTGAGAGATAAAATGCAGAATAATCGTAATACCAGCAAAATAAGGCGAGAAGTCACCTTTCACTACAACATTTTTGCTCAACTATTACGGTATTGAACCAAATACATCCGCTAAACTTTCTTTTATTGAACTATACACATAGTCGGATAGCGGACCACTCCTACGTGTGCGTCTTGAGGTAAGAGTAAACATAAAGCCTGTCCGCGTAGTTGTTATACAATTTACTGTTCGGCCTTGCTTCAAGTAACTCTCTTGAATATCACATACAATTTGATCATGATCGTTAAATCGCTTTCCCTGGGCCCTGCGAATTAAGGGCATAGGGATATCTGCTGTGGGTGATGCAACATAGTAATACTGAAGTGAAGGTTGTGATGTAAAATCATGTGGGTTTGCATCTTCATTATGATCCACCTCAACTACCACTTGATATGGTGCATCGTTGTACCTTCGGAAATACTTTTTCAAGCTTGGAAAATTATAATCGACCATGCTCAAATAGCTGATCTCATGATAATAAAAGAATTGAGATATACGCCGTTCCTTTTGTTCCTTTGAATACAAATCCCAAGTAAAGCACCTACCTTGTATTGGCATTAGTATATCTGGACCAGGAAGAATAAAGTCTGATAAAATCGTATTATCCTGATTTAGACAGTGCAATAAATCCCGGAGGTGAAATAGTTCTACGCCATTCAGCGTATATCCTGCCAAATTCGAGGTTTTTTTAAGTTCCTCATTAATCATTTTGTCAATGACAGCTTGCATTTCGAGCAAATTATCAAGCCCCTTAAGGGCTTCCACTTTTCTCTGATAGTAAGTAATCCGCTCACACAGCAAGTATTTGCTTTCAATTAGATTTTTCTTTTCAATTAGCTCCGCAAGCCTTTTTTTAATTAGATTGATAGCAATGTTACGTCCACTATCTTCACTCAATCCGGACAGTTGAAGATTTACATAATAACTAGTAAAATTACGTCTCTGGAAAAGTGCTTTTCGCTCAAAGGTTGCATAATACTCTTTACATTGCTGTTCGTTAATACATTGAACATCACTTTCATCCGCTGAAACAAAATCAAACCAATATCTCAAATGGTGCTTATCCTCTGATAAGCATCCAATAATAGCAATCTTTGAGCCTGGTTCCATTGTAAAACGATCAGGTGTATGGACGGGCTCAAATAGCGCCTCTATAGGGCTAAAGTACTTACTCAAAATAAACCTGTATGTTCTATGTATTTGGGTTAGAAGCCTTGTAACACTGTCTATATCTGATTCATTTACATCACTTTTAGCATTAACGCATTCAATATACAGAGGCAGATTACGCTCCATCACAAAATCCAAAAACTCATCTTGTGCCTGCGCGTCTTTGAATATCCCTCCCGCAAAGATAAAAACTTCTTTCCATTCATCTTTTTCAACTAAATTCGAATAGAGTTCAACATTACGGGACAAAGGAAAGTTATGAACTAGATAATGGGCAACACAATACTCTTTGAGTAGTTTATGTACAAAAACTACTTTGTCTTCAATTCTAAATAAACCAGAGCCCACAAATGAACCTATGATACGCATTTTGTTTTCAGGCACAATTTTGGAAAGCTGTTGGTCAAATTCGGTGTAGCTGTAGGATGGCTGAGAAAAAGTATGATACGCAAAATCTCCCAAAATATTCTGTGCATCATGGTAAGTTAAAGGAACATTGTCTGAAAATTTCCCTTGTTGAGGCATACCACCGTATAATTTCTGAAATAATTCTTCAAACAATCTACTCCTGTTAAATATGTCTCGATTGGTGCTTTTCTTTAATACTGACTTTCCAACAGACAAAAAGAATGGATTCGAAAAAAGCACATAATACTGTTGAGGAATGTCAACAGCAATTCCTTCAGTTCTCAGTTCCTTCTGAATGGTTTCCTTATTTAATGCAGTAAGAAAGTATTGCTTTTGTTCACCTAATTCTCCGTGGTAACGGTTGAAGCGTGAAGTGATAAAGAAATAGTTATCATTGTACTGTGCAGCAAAGTTATTGAATTCGGCATAAAATTTTGTTCGGTAATTTTCTTGACTGATATCATCAATACCATCCAATATAAGGAGATACCGTCCTTCTTTCAATTGCTGTTCAACTAATTGGTCTATGTTTCCGTTGCAAAATGGACCTAGTTTATATTTAATGCCACTAATGATATCGTTATAGAGCAGCCCATATTCCCGCAGGGAAATAAATACCGGTATTAATGTGAGTGTATGTTCATTTAAACACGCACTCTGGAGTAGTGTGACGGACTCATAAGTTTTGCCATAACCTGCTTCTCCTAAAACAAGGACACGCTTTTCTTTAAGCAATACATCTAGAGAATTTAATTGAATATTGCTTTCATATTTCGAATAGATTTTGCGCTCTAGATATTTATCAGCAGGATATAGCGGATATAAACATAGCAAATGTTTGCGATATTCGTCATATGAAAAGCTTGTGGGCATGCACTCTGGTTCATTGAGCAATCCGTCTACTTTTTTATCAAGTTGTTCAACAGCGGACTTAATATACTGTAATTCACTTAATAATCCATTTGCAAGTTCTTTGGCTGTGTTACAGATAATTCTCGTCTCACTATTATTAGATTTGTTTAAAGCAAGATAAATGACTTCGAAATATCTTTGCAGAAGCGTTCGAATCTCATAATGATAGCGGCTGTAGTTTGGGTGTTGCTCAACAAATAATTGGACGTAGTAATCCACCGACTGAGATTTGGATTTATAGTGAAATACTGATGTATCACAGCAATTTCGTATAATATTGCAAACTACATCATTTTTTGTAAGAAAATGATCCAAGTCATTGTAAAAAACCGTATCTCCATATTTGGAGAGTATTTCATTAAAAATTTGTCTTCTTAGTCTTCTTCTAATATTAAAAAGCAGGATTTTTCCTTTCAGCCCGGAGAATGCATCTTTGCAGAGATCTATTAACAGATCTACGATCTTTTCTATAATAGGGGCGTCCATATTTACACCTCGCTTGTCTACAAGGTAGGTAAAAAATATAAAACAGCCGTATAGGAAATTACCCACACGGCTGCCTTGGCACTACAGAGGCCTACCGTCAATTAATTATAATGTAATTGAGTGAAAAATACAATGAGATATCAAATTTCTGCGATTTCGTTGAATACTCCTTTTTCAAGAGTTTTTATATATTTCTAGACTGTTGCCATTCTAGCGAGGAATCTGCATTTCTCCGTAGTGCGTAGTGCGGCGATTCGTTTGCATCCCGACATTTTCAGATGTCGTTCCGTCGCATTACTCGGGCAGTTTCTCACCGTTTCCGATCCTATGCCCGCTCAAGTAGTTCAGCATTTCTGCGGGCCGTTCCTACAATTTTACCAATCAGCGCAGGATGTATGAGATATTTGCGGCTTACCACAGAGAAGAATATGCCTTCTTGCATAAGGGTTTAGGACTATCCCAACAAGCAATTTTGTGTTTAGGGGCAGGGGTTCCCTAAAGCAAAAATTCGCAAGTGAGGCCACACTTGCTGTGCTTGCTGTAGTTTCTCTGCCCCTTGCTTCTTTCTGTTATTACTACACATTCACCCTCGTCAAATGGCCGTTCTGCGCCTTAGATACTATAAGAATGTATCTTGACAGGGTGCAATATAATCCGTATAATAAATACATACTTAGAGAATGTTTAGGGGGCACAGTGGATGGCACGGAACAAATACCCGGAAGTCACCGAGGAGCGGATTTTAGATGTAGCTCAGCGCCTCTTTTTAGAAAAGGGCTACGAGAACACCACCATCCAGGACATCGTGAACGAGCTGGGCGGCCTTACAAAAGGTGCGGTGTACCACCACTTTAAGTCCAAAGAGGAAATCATGGATGCGGTGAGTGACCGTATGTTTTTTGAAAATAACCCCTTCGAGGCAGTGAAAGGTCGTACCGATCTGAACGGGCTCCAAAAGCTGCGTGAAGTAGTCCGGCTGAATCAGGCAGACACAGCCCGTACCAATATGACAGCACAGTCCATTCCGATGAATCACAATCCCAGAGTATTGGTTGGAATGATCGATGCCAACCGCCGGATTCTCACCCCGTATTTTCTGGAACTCATCGAGGAGGGGAACCGGGACGGTTCCATCCACACAGAGTATGCCAAGGAGATTGCTGAACTGCTGCCTCTGCTCACCAGCCTGTGGCTGCTGCCATCTGTGTTTCCAGCCACCAAAGAGGAGATGCGGCGGAAATTCTCCTTTATCGGGGAGATGATGGAGAAGATGGGCGTGCCTCTGTTTGACGATACCATTCAGCGACTGGTGGACGAGTTCTTTGAGCAAATCCCCGACCTGAAATAAAATTGCCTCGCGGCAATTTTATTTTGGGCATATACATTCATCCAGAAGGTATTATATTGTAAATACCGCAGTCGATCACTGCGGCAAATTTTTTACTAGGATACATACCGCTTGAAGGTATGAAAGGAGTATAACATGGGCCAAATTGTAATCTCTGCAAACAACCTGACAAAAACCTTTTCGGGAAAAGAAGTAATCCGGAAATGCACCTTTTCCGTGGAGCGGGGCAGCATTTATGGTTTCCTGGGGCGCAACGGAGCAGGTAAGACTACGGTGCTCAAACTGTTGCTGGGGTTGTTAAAACCATCTGCTGGAACCGCCATTGTGCTGGGACTGGACAGTGTGCGTGATAACGGGGCAATACTTCGACGCACTGGAAGTCTGATTGAAACGCCGATATTTTATGAGCATCTGTCGGCTGCGGATAATCTACGCCTCCATCTGGCTTATATGGGAATCGAGGATACCGATGTGGAACCAACGCTCTGCCGTGTGGGACTGCCCGGTACAGAGAGCCAGCCGGTGTCTACCTTCTCCCTGGGTATGCGGCAGCGTTTGGCCATTGCGCGAGCCATCATCCATCGGCCCGAAGTGTTGATCCTGGATGAACCGGTCAACGGTCTGGACCCTGTGGGCATGAAGGAGATGCGTATTTTGTTTCGCCGCTTGGTTCAGGAGGAAGGAATGTCCATTCTGATGTCCAGTCACATTCTGTCTGAGATCGAGCAGATCGCGGATCGTGTGGGTGTCATTGTGGACGGAACTATCGTGCGAGAAGCGGAGATGGCAGGTCTCTGTAAGCAGCATCCTTCCGATCTGGAGGACTATTTTATTTCGCTCATCCAAGGAGGTGCCGACCATGCGTAATTTGATTGCATTGGAATTAAAACGGAATCGTCTACGCCCATATCATATTGCAACCTTGATTTGCGGAGTGACGATGCTGGGCTTCCAGTACCTGATGGCCGCCATCCCCTATATGGACCCCACCGAGCCGGATGCGGAATTGTTCTCCCAGTATCCCTTCCTGATGGGGATAACCTGTTTGGTCTGTATGGCAATTTTTTCGATTCTGTCGGCAGTCATGGCCTCCCGGTTTGTGGTGGAGGAATACAGCGGGAAACGCGCAATTCTGCTGTTGAGCTATCCAATCAGCCGGAAAAAGGTGCTGTGCGCAAAGATGATGCTGGTGTTTGCCTATACCGCTGGGGGGATGCTCCTGTGCGGAGCGGTGGTCCAGGCTGTGTTCTTTCTAACAGAATCACTGTTTCCCATCTGTTCTGACCATCTGACAATCAAAGTGGTTCTGCAATCACTGGGCTTCCTGTTCTGCTGTTCCGTTCTGGCGGGGCTGATGGGGGTGATTGCTCTGTGGTTTGGATTCCGCAAAAAGTCGGTTCCAGTGACCATTGTGGCATCGGTCGTTCTGGCAACCATTGTGTGTCAGATAATCAGCTCAGCACTGGTATTCTTGCCAATGATGGGAGCCGTTCTTGGTGTGACGGGCATCCTTGCAACTTTGGCAATCAAAAATCTACTGAGACAAGTAAATAACATGGAGGTATGAGACATGACAGAACGAGAATTTGACCAGAAGGTTGAAAGGGCAGCTGCAAACTTTGAACGACGGGTGGAGACCGCAGCAGATCATCTGGACAAAACCGTAAATCGTGTGTGGAATCGCAGCCGCTTATTTCGCTGTGTAGCCAGAGGGACATCCCTGGCTGCTGAAGTCGGATTACTACTGATTGCTGGGCGTCTGGCGGATCGTGGAAACCGAACTGCCGCGGCGTGGTGTGCGGGGCTAAGTGTCGTTGGTCTGGCAGCCGATATGTTGATTGCAATCTGTTTCCGGAGGACAGAAAAATGAGAGACAAACTATTCACCCGCAATTTTACTTTTCTGATTCTGGGGCAGGTCAGTTCTCTGATTGGCAACTACACCCTAAAGTTTGCCCTCTCCATGTATGTGCTGGAGCAGACCGGATCGGCATCCATTTTTGCAACTTTGTTGGCCGTGGCCATGCTGCCTGCCATCCTGTTGTCCCCCTTTGGCGGTATTCTGGCGGATCGCGCCAACCGGCGTAACATCATGGTAGGACTGGACACTCTCTCCGGATGCACCGTGCTGGTTGCCGGCTTGGTGCTGCCCTTTGGACATGATATTTGGGTCATCGGTGCATTGTTAGTGATCCTGTCTGTCCTGGCCGCCTTTGAGTCTCCCACAGTACAGGCTTGCATCCCCCAAATGCTCTCTGGGGACAATCTGATGAAAGGCAATGCGGCTGTCAATCAAGTACAGGCCATTGCCGGTCTTATCACTCCGTTTCTGGGGAGTCTGGTTTACGCTGCTTTTGGACTTACTCCGGTCCTCTGGGGAACGGTGGCCTGCTTTTTCCTCACCGCTATTTTGGAGTGCTTCATTCACCTGGACTATCAAAAGGCGGAAGTCACTATGAGTGTCCGGGAGATCATTAGAGAGGACTTCTCCGTCAGCATTCACTTCCTGCGTCGGGAGCAGCCGTGTATCCTCAAATTGCTCCTGCTTGCAGCCCTGGCTAGCTTGTTTGTAGCTGGCACGGTGGTAGTCGGCTTTCCTTACCTGGTGCGGACTGTTCTTGGACTCTCGGCAGAGCATTACGGAGCAGCAGAGAGCGTTATGGGTGTAGCCGCCGTGTTGGGCAGCCTCTTTGTGGTAATTACAGCGCAGAAATTCCGTTTGCGCTGGCTGGCCTTTGTCTTCATGGGACTTGGTCTTAGCCTCATTCCAACGGGAATTGCTTTTCTCTTACCTATAGGGTCTCTCGGTATTTACATCATTCTCCTTGTCATGTTCAGCCTTGGGCAATTTGGATGCAGTCTGTTTTCCACCTATGCAATCTCCGTTATCCAGACTCGAACTCCCGAACATTTGATGGGAAAGATCATGTCCTATGTATTCACTCTTGCCATGTGTGCCCAGCCTGCAGGACAGATCATCTATGGGGCGCTGTTTGATTGGTTTTCAGATAGTCCCTATTGGGTGCTGATCCCCAGTGGATTACTGGTATGTGTGATTGGTCTAGCATCCTCAAAGTTTTTTGTAAACTTCGAAAAGAATTGATTCCTGGCGGCGCAAACCGCTGATGGAATGCGGCGGTTTTGAAAACAAGAAATCAAGACCGCTGTATTCTGTTTGAAAAAATGAGAATGCAGGGGGTGTATTAAAGTCGCCCTTTTTTAAGGATACGGCGGTATCGAGGAGGTATCGCTGTGTCCTTTTTCATTTTTCACCCCCCTAACGGCTCAAAAAAAGCCCGTTCCATTCGTCGGACAGGTTCGGCCATGAGTATGAACTATACCATGTAAATAAACTTCATATCACTCGCTATTGCGCCCGGTGGGTCTGTGACCTGCCGGGCGCTTTTTGTCGTTTCCTGCGGTCGGGCTGGCTGGCCGTTGCTTTTCTCAAATTTTCTTCAAAAAGGATGCGTTTGGCGGGCAGAACACACTCTCGCAGGATTGGTAGTAGCGGAAAGGGAGAGAACCACCTGATCCCCCCATGGGAAGGGGGTGAAACTGATGGAATCTAACCCCCGCGACTATGGCGAGCAATGCCGGTTCGATGCTTTTTGCAAGAAGGTGTTGCGAAACGAGGCCAGAGCCTACCTGCGGAACATGAAACGCCAAAGAGAGCGTGAAGCCTTCTTTAGCGACTTGTCCCAGGCGGAACTGGACAAGCTCTGCGTCGTGGATCGTTACCCCAGCGACAGCATTGTGTTCTCGTCGCACGGCTACGATCTACATATCGACAACGAGCTTGTAGCCGAGGCTTTCTCCGCTTTGCCGCAGACAGAGCAGAGCATTTTGATTTTGCACTGCACTCTGGACCTGGCAGACGGTGAGATTGGCAATCTCGTTGGGATGTCCCGGAGCGCCGTTCAGCGGCACCGGACGAAGGCGCTGCAGGAACTGCGCGAAGCATTGTCGGCGCTGATGCCGAAAGGAGGCTGAGGAAGATGACAGAGCCCATCCACAAGGGAAAGGACCTGCTGCCCGTTTGGGTGATCCATGCGGCCTCCGGCGGTGACAGCGAGGCCATGGAGCAAGTGCTGCGGTACTACGACGACTATATGAGCCGCCTGTGTACCCGTACGCTCTATGACAAGAACGGAACGCCTCATGTGTGCGTGGATGTCCACATGAAACGCTGTCTGGAAACCCGACTGATTCGGGCTGTCGTTCGGAAATAACTGCACCAGCCCAAGTGTCGGCGGACGGTTTCCCCTTTCTGCGCCCGCCGACAGCCTGGGCTGGATTCGTTTTTCTATGTGAGAGGAAAGGAAGGCGATCCATGAAAGAGAAGCCTGCACCCCCAGATATCCCAAAGCAACATCAAGTACAACTTGAACAAATGACCTATCGCTTCGGCAACAGGTTGTTTGTGGTAGAGTCTGTTTTCAAAGAGGAAAGCCCGGATACCCTGGGCAGCGTCCTTCTTCGATTGATGAAGGCAGAACATGAGAATAACAAACTCTCCAAACCCGGCTGACACGGGCAGAGGGCGGCGGTATAATTGTATTGGGAATACAAGATATGCTCTGTTCGGCTGTCCGGAAAGGAGGACTTATGAGACAGTCGAATAACAAAAAATCCCGTGATGTGACCGCTTTCCTCTATGAGCGGCTTTCCCGTGACGATAATCTGGAGGGTGAGAGTTACAGCATCGGCAATCAGAAAAAGCTGTTAACCAAAGTGGCGAAGGAGAAAGGCTACACCAATCTGGTCCATTTCCTGGACGATGGCATTTCCGGCGTCACGATGGACCGCCCTGGTTTTGTGGAGATGATCCAGCAGCTTGAGCAGGGGCGGGCCGCTGCGGTATTTGTCAAAGACCTTTCCCGCTTGGGCCGTAACTACATCGAGGTCGGCAGACTGACCGAGGAATTTTTCCCGGAGCATGACATTCGCTTGGTGGCGGTATCCGACAACATCGACACCGCCGAGGGCGAGAACGAGTTGGCACCGGTCCGCAACCTGTTTAATGAATGGTATGCCCGCGACATCAGCAAGAAACGGCGTATCAGCAACAAGATCAAGGGAAATGCGGGCGAGCCGATGGGCCAGCCTCCCTACGGTTACATCAAAGACCCCGACAATCCGAAACGATGGATCGTAGATGACGAAGCCGCCCAGGTGGTTCGGCGGATTTACAGCATGACCCTGGAGGGCTACGGAACGGAGCAGATCGCCACGCAGCTTGAACGGGATGAAATCCTTACCCCTTGTGCCTATTGGCTGAAAAAGGGCATCAAGCGCCCTGGAAAGGGTAAGCAGCAGCCCGCTACCAAGTGGAACAGTTCCACCGTGACCAAAATCCTGTCTTTGCAGGAATATTGCGGTGACATTCTCAACTTCAAGACCTACTCCAAATCCTACAAGAACAAAAAGAGGTTGGAGAATGACCGTGAGAATTGGGTCGTCTTCAAGGATGTCCACGAGCCGATCATCGAACGGTCTGTTTTTGAGCAGGTGCAGCAGAAGCGGGGCAAAATCCGCAAGCGCCGCACCAACAAAGGTGAGCACAACATGTTCTCCGGCCTTCTGGTCTGTGCTGATTGCGGCTGCAATCTTCACTTCCATTTCAATCAAGGCAACCCGGAGATCAAGTATTTCAACTGCTCCAACTATAAGGGCAACCGTGGGAGCTGTACGTCCACCCACTATGTCCGAGTAGATTTCCTAGAACAGGTGGTGCTTGGTGAAATCCGGCGTCTGACGAAGTTTGCCAGCCTCTATGAGGACGAGTTTCTGAAAGCGGTGATCGGGCACTCCCAGCAAGCGGCGGAGACCGACCGCAAGCTGAAGGAAAAGGAATTGAAAGCCCTGCTTGCCCGTGACGAGGAACTGGACGGGCTGTTTGAACGCATCTATGAGGACAATGTTTCCGGCAAGCTCTCCGATGACCGTTTTGCAAAAATGTCTAGACGGTATGAGGACGAGCAAAAGGAGCTGGCGGAGAAAATCAAAAAGCTCCGCTCCGAAATTGAGAAGCAGAGCAGCCAGGCCATGACCACGGATATGTTCATCTCTTTGGTGCGAAAGTACACCCGCGCACGCAAGCTCAAGCCCCGGATGCTCAACGAGTTGGTTGAGAAGATCGAGGTTTACCATGCGGAGAAAATTGATGGTGTGTGGGAGCAGCGACTTCGCATCCATTATAACTGCGTGGGAGAAATCACAATCCCTAAAATGCTGCCTCTCCCAATTCCTGATGTGACCGTCAATACCCGAAAGGGTGTATTCGTCAACTACGCTCCGGCAGAGATCGCCGGATGAAAACAAAAAAAGACGAGTGTTCTTACAGCTTTTCAAATGCTATAAGAACACTCGTCATGGTTGCGGGGACAGGATTTGAACCTGCGACCTCCGGGTTATGAGCCCGACGAGCTACCGAACTGCTCTACCCCGCGATATGATTGCTGGTGCCGGAGACCGGGATCGAACCGGCACGTTCTTTTGGAACACAGGATTTTAAGTCCCGGGCGTCTACCAATTCCGCCACTCCGGCATGAAAGAAACGCATTTCCAAGTGCGAAATCTATAATACCACGGAGTTGAGTCTTTGTCAATGAAAAAGATTTAAAAATCAAGAAAGCTTTTTCGCGCATTTTCTTATGGGGCTGCGCATAGAATAAGGAGAACCGCTGCTTACAGAGAGGAGGCGCCGCCGTGGATGAGAAGACCCTGCCAGTCGGGCGGGGCGGCGAGCGGGGAGACGTGGACGACCTGATCTTCCCCATCCAGTCCGCACCCATTCCGAGTAATCGTTGAACAAACATCGTCAAAAGGACCAAAGACCGCCCCTTCGGGCGGTTTTTGTGTATCTGTCTCTTTACAAGCGGGGTGGCTTTGGATATAATAATATCCGTATGTGCGGGGCTGAACAGGAAAGCCCCGCTGATTTTGACGAATGCGAGTGTGGAACATGCTGCAATTTGACGAATATAAGGTAAAGCTCAACAATCTCAAGCCCGCACTGGACGAGCTGGCGCAGGCTCTGGATCTGGAGGCCGCCCGGCGGGAGCTTGAAATGCTGGAGTCGGAGAGTGCTTCCGAGGGCTTCTGGGACAACCTGGAGAAATCGCAGAAGGCCACCCGGCGGATGAATACCCTCCGGAGCAAGCTGGACAGCCAGCGCCGCAGGGAGAGCCATTGGGACGATTTGATGACCATCTGCGAGATGGGCAACGAGGAGGAGGACGACAGCCTGCTTCCCGAGCTGGAGGAGGGCTACGCCAAGCTGGAGTCCGAGATGGAGGATGCCCGCCTGTCCACGCTGCTCACCGGCGAATACGATAACTCCAACGCCATTCTCACCATCCACGCCGGCGCCGGCGGCACCGAGGCCCAGGACTGGGCCCAGATGCTGCTGCGGATGTATACCCGCTGGGCCGAGCGCCACGGCTATGAGTGCAAGGTGGCCGATGTGACCGAGGGAGACGAGGCGGGGATCAAGTCGGCCACCATTATGATCGAGGGTGAAAACGCCTACGGCCACCTGCGCAGTGAGCACGGCGTCCACCGGCTGGTGCGGGTGTCCCCCTTCGACGCCAACGCCAGACGGCAGACTTCCTTCGCCGCGCTGGAGGTCATGCCGGAGATCGAGGACGACGTGGAGGTGGACATCCGCCCCGAGGACATCGAGATGCAGGTCTACCGCTCCTCCGGCGCCGGCGGCCAGCACATCAACAAGACCTCTTCCGCCGTGCGGCTCATCCATAAGCCCACCGGCGTGGTGGTGGCCTGCCAGACCGAGCGCAGCCAGTTCCAGAACAAGGAGACCTGTATGAAGATGCTGCGCTCCAAGCTGGTGCAGCTGAAGATGGAGGCCCACGCAGAGAAGATCTCCGACATCAAGGGCGTGCAGCTGAAGATCGAATGGGGCAGCCAGATCCGCAGCTATGTGTTTATGCCTTACCAGATGGTGAAGGACAACCGCACCGGCTTTGAGACCAGCAATGTGAGCGGCGTCATGGACGGCGACCTGGACGGCTTTATCAACGCCTACCTGAAGGCGGGGGCCACAGGCAACTGGGCCACAAAATAATAAAAAAGGGCAGTCTCCGGGTGGGGGACTGCCCCTTTAGAATGACAAGGAGGGGAACGATGCAAAGACAGGGAAGAGCAATCGTCCTGTTCCTCTTTGCGGCGGCGCTGATCCTGTTTCCGACGGTGTCATTGACGGTGAAGTCCGCCGTACAGCCCATGTCGGACCGGGAGGTTGAGAAATACCGTGCGTATGGCCTTGCGCTCCCCGGTGCAGTGGATGCGGCCCCGACTCCGGAGGAGATTCTGGGGTACTGTGTTTTTGCGGGGGAACAGAGAATAGGCAGCGAGACTTACGCTGCCTACACCTCCTCTGAATTGGCCCGGTATCTGAAGGACTGCCGGGAGCTCAGGGAAGTGATCGTGAACGCTTCCGGTACCGTCTATCTCACCTACAGCACGGATCATAACGAGATGGTGATCCTAAGCTGTGCTGAGGACGGGGCGGAAACCAGAACCATCTATGATGAGACCACGGACACGGCCTATTTTCTCTCCCCGGATAAGAATGAAAAGCACACCAATTACCGAAAGGGAGAGAGCGGCATAGCCTGGTTCTAAGTCATGCTTTTTCCGGCCTTTTCTTCCGGGCGGCCCTTGTATTTTTTATGGGGGTTTGCTACAATCATAAGTACGGAAAACGTTTTTCGTTTTCGCACCCGGCAAAATTCATAAAAGGAAAAGGTGGAATGTCCCATGAAGCAAAAAAAGCTGCTGTCCCTGGTGCTTTCTCTGGCCATGATGTTCTCCCTGGCGGCCCCCGCGCTGGCCGCTGAAGAGACTGCCCCGGTCGAGACCGTCACCCCCTATACCGTTCCTGCGGATGTGAAGGACAAATTGGTCATCCTCCACACCAACGACACCCACGGCCACGATGTGGCGGTGGAGGGCGAGACCGTCGGCACCGCCGGCGTGGCTGCTCTGAAGAAGGACTTCGAGGCCGCCGGAGCCACCGTGCTGCTCCTCTCCGCCGGCGATTTCTCCCAGGGCACCACCCTGGTGAGCCTGGACAAGGGCGCTTCCGCCGTGGACTTCATGAACGCCGCCGGCTACAATGCCGCCTCCCTGGGCAATCATGAGTTCGACTACAAAATAGACGCGCTCAAGGCCAACGTGGAGAAGGCCGGGTTCCCCGTCCTGGCTGCCAACATCGTGGTGACCTCCACCGGCAAACCTCTCTTTGGCGATCGTGTCACCTTTGACACCGCCATCGGCAAGGTGGGCGTGTTTGGTCTGGACACCCCCGAGACCATGACCAAGGCCCACCCCGACAATGTCAAGGGACTGACCTTCTATCAGGGCGAAGAGCTCATCAAGTGCGCACAGGCCCAGGTCGATGCCCTGAAGGCCGATGGCTGCGCTTACATTGTGGCCCTCTCCCATTTGGGCGTGGACCCTGAGAGCGAGCCCAACCGCTCCACCGACGTGTTTGCCAAGGTCACCGGTGTGGATCTGGTGGTGGACGGCCACTCCCACACCGAGATGGAGGGCGACACTGCCAAGACCGTGGGCGACGCCCTGGTCGTCTCCACCGGCGAGCAGCTCAACAACGTGGGCGTCGTCATCACCGACGGCACCGACACCAAGAGCGAGCTGGTCTCCGCTGCCGCCTATACTAAAGTGGACACCGACGTGGCCAAGATCGTCAATGATAGGGATGCGGAGGTTTCCGTCGAACTGAATCGGGTCTTTGCCACCACTGAGGTAAAGCTGGATGGCAACCGCGCCCCCGGCGTCCGCACCCAGGAGACCAACCTGGGCGACTTTGCCGCCGACGCCATCCTCTGGTCTGCCAGGCAGGCCCTGGGCGAGGACAAGGTGGATGTGGCCCTCACCAACGGCGGCGGCATCCGCGCCACCATTGAGGCCGGCGACATCACCATGAACACCATGAAGACCGTATTCCCCTTCGGCAACGAGGTTGCCACCATCGACCTCACCGGCGCGGAGCTGCTGGAGGCCCTGGAGGCCGCCACCTGCTCCACTCCCACCGCCATCGGCGCCTTCCCCCAGGTGGCGGGCATGAGCTTTCAGATCGATACCTCCGTGGCCTACGCCAACGGTGCGCAGTATCCCGACTCCACTTATTTTGCCCCCGCAAACCCCGGCAGCCGCGTCACCGACGTGACCGTCAACGGCGAGGCGCTGGACCTGGAGGCCACCTACACCCTGGCCACCAACGACTTCACCGCCGCCGGCGGCGACACCTACGGCGTGTTCCTGGGCAAGAGCGTGTACAAGACCGGCGTGGCCCTGGAGGACGCTTTGGTCAACTATACCCGCGAGGTCCTGGGAAACAAGATCACCGCGGCTGATTACGGCGCGCCCGCCGGCCGCATCACCGTCAAGTATGTGGGCGTGGACGGCTCCGCCTGGTACGCCCAGGCCGCCAAGTTTGTGATGGACGCCGGCATGATGAGCTCCACCGGCAATGGCTTTGATCCCGACGCCGTCGTCACCCGCGCCACCGTGTTCCAGATGCTGTACAATGATCAGGGCAAGCCCGCCATGGCGGACAAGGCCTCCTTCAGCGACGTGGAGGGCAAGTGGTACGCCGACTCCGCCGCCTGGGCGGAGAGCGTGGGTCTGGCCCAGGGCGACAACGGCTCTTACGCCGGCGACCGGGCCGTGACCCGCGCCGAGCTGGCCGTTATTCTTACCCGCTATGCCGCCGCCCAGAACATGGTGGGCGCCGTGGGCGACTACTCCGCCTTTGCAGACGCCGCAGACGTGGCATCCTGGGCCTCTGAGGGCATCAGCTTTGCCGTGGGGTCCGGCGTCATTTCCGGCAAGCCCGGCAACCTGCTCGATCCCAACGGCACCGCCGTCCGCTCCGAGCTGGCCACCGTCATGATGAACTACTATACCAAGCTGACCGCTCCCTATGAGGAGACCGTGGTGGCCATTGATGTCCCGGCCACCGATGGCGTGCCCGCCCACACCGTTCCCGGCATCCTCACCGTCCCCGCCGGGGACGGCAAGTATCCCGCCGTGGTGATGCTCCACGGCACCGGCTCCAACAAGAACGAGGCCGGGGGCGGCTATGACATGGCCGCACCCGCCATGGCGCTCTCCGGCATCGCCAGCCTGCGCATCGACTTTATGGGCAACGGCGATTCCACCGCCGACTATATCAACTATTCCTACACTTCCGCCAATGTGGACGCCAAGGCGGCCGCCGACTACCTGGCCGCGCTGGACAGCGTGGACGGCGGCAAGCTGGCCGTCATGGGCTGGAGCCAGGGCGGCACCAACGCCCTGCTGGCCGCGGCCAAGTATCCCCAGACCTTCAAGGCTGTCATCACCTGGTCCGGCGCCGTCCGGCTGGACGACAGTACCGGCCTCTTCGGCGACAAGACTTTCGCCCAGGCCAAGGCCATCGCCGACAAGGACGGCTCCTATGAGATGACCTTCGACTGGCGGGATCCCCTCCAGGTGGGCAAAAAGTGGTTTGCCGACGTGGCATCCACCGACGTGCTGAAGGAGACTGCCAAGATTGCCGGCCCCGTGCTGGCCATCAACGGTGATCAGGACACCACCGTCACCCCTGACAACGCCGCCGCCATCGCCGAGGCCGCCAAGGACGGCCGGGTCTGGATGGTGAAGGGCGCCGACCACACCTATAACGTCTTTACCGGCGACTACTCCGCTATCGGCGAGACCATCAACGTGGGCATCGGATTCCTGGAGGAGACCTTCAACGGCGCTCTGGAGCCGGGCAGCGCCCTCTCCGTGAGCAAGTACGGCAACGTCACCACTACCCTGCCCGTCAGCCTTTTTGACGGAGCCGGCTATGAAGTGGGCGACGTGCTCAGCGTCACCGTGGGCGACACCACCCTGGAAGCCCCCTACGGCACCGCCTACTCCAACGTGGACAACGGCAGCGTCATCATCCTGCCCGACAGCTCCACCGGCACCATGGCCATCGCCATCAACATGGGCAACTTCGCCAAGACCTACAGCGTTACCGACGAGACCCCCATCACCTTCTCCCTGAAGGAGAAGGCGGGCTATCTGGAGGAGTACCAGATCCGCAACATCGACACCCTGCGCACCAATGACCGGGCCGACTATTCCTCTGACGAGGTCTTTGCCAACTTCCGCGGCATCGTCATGGGGAACATCCCCGAAGGTACGCTGTACCGCTCCTCCAGCCCCGTGAACCCCGAACTGGGCCGGAACACTTACGCCGACGCTCTGGCCAAGGCCGCCGGGGTCAAGACCATCATCGACCTGGCCGACAGCGAGGAAGAGCGCGCCGGATATGAGGGCTTCGCCCAGAGCTACGCTTCCACGGTGGACGCGGTCGCGCTGAACATGGGCGTGGACTTCGCCGCCGAGGACTTCAACGCCAAGCTGAAGACCGGCCTGGAGTACATGATCGCCCATGAGGGTCCCTACCTCATCCACTGCAACGAGGGCAAGGACCGGGCCGGTTTCGTCTCCGCGCTCCTCTCCGCCCTGGGCGGCGGCAGCGCGGACCAGATCGTGGAGGACTATATGCTCTCCTATGAAAACTACTATCATGTGGAGCACCATTCCGACCGGTGGTATCGCATCGCCAACAGCAACATCATCAAGACCCTGTGCACCCTCACCGGCACCACTACCGAGGCCGAGATGAAGAAGGCCGACCTTCAGAAGGCCGCTGAGACCTACCTTACCGAGAAGGTGGGACTGAGCGCCGAGCAGGTGACCGCGCTCCTGGAGACCATCACCACCCAGCGGGCCGCAGCCCAGCCCGCCGCCTGAGCAGCTTCGGCACAGGCAGAGGCGCCCCGGCAGTTTGCTCAGATCCGGCGTATCCCGCGCTGCGGGAATCTCCGCCGGGAGCGCTTACAGCATCAGAAAAGCCGGCCCGCGAACCACAAAAGGTTCGCGGGCCGGCTTTTTGCAGCGCCCCGGTCCGGGAAAGGAGTCAGCGCACCTGGCCGGAGCCGTAGACCACGTACTTGGTGGAGGTGAGCTCCTCCAGCCCCATGGGGCCCCGGGCGTGGAGCTTCTGGGTGGAGATGCCGATCTCGGCTCCCAACCCAAACTCAAAGCCGTCGGTGAAGCGGGTGGAGGCGTTGACGTACACCGCCGCCGCGTCCACCGTATCCAGGAAGTGCTGGGCAGCCGTGTAGTTTTCGGTGACGATGGCCTCAGAGTGGCCGGTGGAGTGGACCGCGATGAAATCCACCGCCTCGTCCAGCCCGGAGACCACCTTGGCCGCCAGCTGGTAGTCCCCGTACTCGGTGTCCCAGTCCTCGGCAGTGGCGGGAACCACACCCTCGCCCAGGATCTCCCGAACCTCCGGTCCGCCGTGGATGGTGACATTCTTGGTCTTGAGATAGGCCCAGGCCATGGGTAAAAAGTCGGCGGCTACCGCCCGGTCAATGAGCACGCACTCGGCGGCGTTGCACACAGAGGGGCGGGAGCATTTGGCGTTGAAGAGGATGCGGGCGGCCATGTCCAGGTCGGCGTCCCGGTGGACATAAATATGGCACACGCCCTCGCCCGTGCGGATGACGGGCACATGGGCGTTGGCCGCCACCGAGCGGATGAGCCCCGCCCCGCCCCGGGGGATGAGCACGTCCAGGTACCCGGTCAGATCCATCATCTCCTGGGCGCTCTGCCGGCTGGTGTCCTCCACCAGCGCCACGCAGTCCCGGGACAGGCCCGTACCCTCCAGGGCGTCACGGAGGATTCCGATGACAGCTTTGTTGGAGCGAAAGGCCTCCCTGCCCCCCCGGAGGAGGGCGGCGTTGCCCGACTTCAGGCAGAGAACAGCGGCATCCACGGTAACGTTGGGCCGGGCTTCGTAAATGATGCCCACCACACCCAGCGGCACCCGGCGCTGCTCGATCTTCAGGCCGTTGGGGCGCAGAGTGGTCTTGACCACCTGACCCACCGGGTCGGGCAGTGCGGCCACCTGCCGCACCCCCTCGGCGATCCCGTCGATGCGGGCATCGTCCAGCGCCAGCCGGTCCAGGAGCGCCGGCCGCATCCCGGCGGCCCGGGCGGCCTCCAGATCCTGGGCGTTGGCGTTCAGCCATTCCTCTCTGCGCCCTGTCAGGGCGTCGGCAATGGCGGCCAGCGCGGCATTTTTTTCGGCCATGGAGGCGCCTGCCAGACGCCGGGCGGCGTGGCGGGCGGCAAGGCCCTGGGTTTCCAAAAGGGTCATAAAGACGCACTCCCTTCCTGCATTCCATCCAGAATAAACGTATGTAAAAAGGTTTTGCGGGACAGGATGTTATTGAGCCCCGCCGCGCGCCGGCGCAGGGTGTTTCGCCGAAAACCGCGTCCCCACATCTTTTCCCTCTACGATATCGTAGAGGTCGTCCGGATGCTCGGAGTTGGCGATGACCATGTCGATGCCGTGGGACATGGCCCGGCGTGCGGCGGTGAGTTTGGTGTGCATACCCCCGGTCCCCCACTGGGTGCCGCCCTCTCCGGCCAGAGCTTCGATCTCCGGAGTGATGGCCTCCACCCGATGGAGGAGTTTGGCGTCCGGGTGCTTGTGGGGATCGGCGTCATAGAGCCCGTCGATGTCGCTGAGGAGCACCAGAAGGTCGGCCCCGCACAGTCCCGCCACAATGGCGGAGAGGGTGTCGTTATCGCCCAGCACCTTTTTTTGCCCGGTCTCAATTTCAGTGGAGGAGACCGAGTCGTTCTCGTTCACCACCGGGATGCAGCCCAGCTCCAGCAGGGCCGTGAAGGTGCCGGAGAGGTGCTCGGCCCGGACGGGGTGATCCACATCCTCGTCGGTGAGAAGGATCTGGGCCACCGTCTGGCCATATTCGCCGAAAAACTTGTCGTAGAGGTGCATGATCTCGCACTGCCCCACGGCGGCTGCGGCCTGCTTCCGGCGCAGCTCGGAGGGCCGCTCCTTCATGCCCAGCTTCCCCGCGCCGATGCCGATGGCGCCGGAGGAGACCAAAATCACCTCGTGCCCCATATTTTTCAGGTCGGACAGCACCCGGGCCAGGCCGTCCATCCGCCGCAGATTGGCCCCGCCGCCGGGGCGCAAGAGGGTAGAAGTACCCACCTTGACCACGATCCGCTGTGACTCCATCGCAACCGCCTCCTCTTTCTCTCGGCTCATCATAGCACATTTTTTTCCGGAAACAAAGAGACTGTTAAAAGGCAAACTATTATTTTGGGAAAATCTTACGAAAATGAAAGAAAAAATAAGACATTTTTGCCTAAGGAAAAGAAAACTGGCTGGTTTTTCCCGTTTTAACCTAATTTCGGTTGAAATCATCCGACAAATGGGGTACAATAACCCCTGCGAGAAATGGGGGTGTGTTTTTGTGCTCAATATTGTGTTGGTAGAGCCGGAAATCCCCCAAAACACGGGGAATATCGCCCGCACCTGTGCAGCCACCGGCGCAAGGCTCCATCTGGTGGAACCGCTGGGCTTCGACATCAGCGAAAAAGCGGTGCGCCGGGCGGGGCTGGATTACTGGCATCTGGTGGATCTGCGGGTCCACCACAGTCTGGAGGACCTGTTTTCCCAGTGTCGGCCGGAGGATCTCTGGCTGGCCACCGCAAAAGCGCCCCGGAGCTATACGGATCCAACCGTGACCTTTCGGGATGGCTGCTGGCTCTTTTTCGGCAAGGAGACCACCGGACTCCCCGAGAAATTCCGGCAGACCTACGCCCAGCGCTGCATTCGTATTCCCATCCGGGCGGAGGCCCGGTGCCTGAACCTGTCCAATTCTGTTGCCATCCTGGCCTATGAGGTCCTGCGCCAGACCGGTTTTCCCGGCCTGACCGCTGAGGGAGCGATGGCACATCCATCCACCATCTGAAATAGGAGGTCAAAGGCATGAACTACAACAAGAAAACCGTGAAAGATGTGGACGTAAAGGGGAAGAAAGTCCTCCTCCGCTGCGACTTCAACGTGCCCCAGGACAAGGCCACCGGCGCCATCACCGACGAAAAGCGCATCGTGGCCGCACTGCCCACCATTGAATACCTTCTGGACCAGGGAGCGGCCGTGATCGCCTGCTCTCACCTGGGCAAGCCCAAGGATGGACCTGATCCCAAACTGAGCCTGGCCCCCGTGGCAAAGCGCCTGAGCGAACTGCTGGGCAAGCCGGTGACCATGGCTGCCGACGTGGTGGGTCCAGATGCCGCTGCCAAGGCCGCAGCCCTCAGGCCCGGCGAGATCCTGCTTCTGGAGAACACCCGCTTTGAAAAGGGCGAGACCAAGAACGATCCGGAGCTGGCCAAGAGGATGGCCGCCATGGCTGACCTCTATGTCTCAGACGCTTTCGGCGCCGTCCACCGCGCCCACGCCTCCACCGCCGGAGTGGCCGCATATCTGCCTGCCGTGTCCGGTTTTTTGATCCAGAAGGAGCTGGAGATCATCGGCGGCGCACTGGCCAGTCCCAAGCGTCCGCTGGTGGCCATTCTGGGCGGGAGCAAGGTCTCCTCCAAGATCGGCGTCATCAACAATCTTCTGGAGATCGCCGACACCATCATCATCGGCGGCGGCATGGCATACACCTTCTCCGCCGCTCAGGGCGGCAAGGTGGGCGACAGCCTGTTGGAGGCCGACTGGGAGGACTACTCCAGAGAGATGGTGGCCAAGGCGGCCGCCAAGGGCGTGAAGCTGCTGCTGCCGGTGGATACCGTGGCGGCCGATGCCTTTGCCCCCGACGCCGCCCGCCAGGTGGTGCCTGCCGGGGAGATCCCCGACGGCTGGCAGGGCCTGGACATCGGGCCCGAGACGGTGAAGCTCTACTGCGACGCGGTGAAGGACGCGGGAACCGTCATCTGGAACGGCCCCATGGGCGTGTTTGAATTCCCCGCCTTTGCCAAGGGCACAGAGGCCGTGGCCGAGGCCCTCAGCAAGACTTCCGCCATCACCATCATTGGCGGCGGTGATTCCGCGGCCGCTGTGCAGCAGCTGGGCTATGCCGGCAAGATGACCCACATCTCCACCGGCGGCGGCGCTTCCCTGGAATTTATGGAGGGGAAAGAGCTCCCCGGCGTGGCTTGCCTGCTGGACAAATAAAGTGTCCCCGGTCGGGTCCGCCCGGCATTCCATACCCCTCCGCAGATGCGGTCCCCGGGAAACAGCGGGCCGGGTCTGCGCAGCTCACCGAAATTCGGGGGTGGTACCCCCATTGATTATAGATATGTGAGGAGCCAGATTCATGAATAGAAGATATCGCAAGACGATCATCGCAGGAAACTGGAAGATGAACAAGACGCTCTCCGAGACCCGGATTTTCGCCGACGAACTCAAGAGCCTGATGGGTCGGCCGAAGTGGTGCGAAGTGGTGCTGTGCGTGCCCTATGTCAACATCCAGGCCGCCACCCGTCTGTTCAAGGACTGCCGGGTGTCCATCGGCGCGGAGAACTGCCACTACGAGTCCTCCGGCGCCTACACCGGGGAGGTCTCCGCCGAGATGCTCAAGGAGCTGGGCGTGAAATATGTGGTCATCGGCCATTCCGAGCGCCGCCAGTACTACAACGAGACCGACTTTACCGTCAACAAGAAGGTCCACGCGGCACTGGAGGCCGGCCTGCGGCCCATCGTTTGCGTGGGAGAGAGTCTGGAGCAGCGGGAACTGGGCGTGACGCTGGAGCTCATCACCTATCAGGTCAAGTGCGCGCTGTCCGGGGTCCCCGCCGAGAAGATGCGCCATGTGGTCTTTGCCTATGAGCCCATCTGGGCCATCGGCACCGGAAAGACCGCCACCGCTCAGGAGGCGGGCGAGGTCTGTGAGACCATCCGCACCGTCATCCGCAAGCTTTACGGCGCCCGGGTGGCCCGGGCCGTCACCGTCCAGTACGGCGGCTCCATGAATCCCAAGAACGCCCAGGAACTGCTGGCCCAGCCCGATGTGGACGGCGGCCTCATCGGCGGCGCCTCTTTGAAGCCCGACCAGTTTGTGGAGATCATCAACGCAGCCAACCAGGAATGACCGGGAGAACTGCGGCAGGGGGATGTTTTCCCCTTTCCGACGACTTGATTAGATTCGAGGTTCTTTATGAGTAAAACACCGACCACTCTCATCATTATGGACGGCTTCGGCCTTCGGGACGAGACTGCGGGCAATGCGGTGGCCAACGCCCGCAAGAGCGTGCTCGACAAAATTTTTGACCAGTGTCCGGGCTGCCGCCTCTCCGCCTCTGGGCTGGACGTGGGCCTGCCCGAGGGGCAGATGGGCAACTCCGAGGTGGGGCACACCAACATCGGAGCGGGCCGTGTGGTTTTTCAGGATCTGCCCCGCATCTCGAAATCCATTGCCGACGGAGATTTTTTTCAAAACGAGGCCTATCTGGATGTGATGCGTGCCTGCAAAGAGGCGGACACCGCCCTTCACGTCTTTGGGCTGCTGTCCGACGGCGGCGTCCACAGCCACAATACCCACATCTATGCGCTGCTGAAGCTGGCGAAGGAGCAGGGACTCAGCCAGGTCTGGGTCCACGCTTTCCTGGACGGCCGGGATGTCCCTCCCGCCTCGGGCAAGGGATATGTGGAGGAACTGGCCGCCCGGTGCGCCGAACTCGGCGTGGGGCAGATCGCCACGGTCTCCGGCCGGTATTATGCCATGGATCGGGACAAGCGCTGGGACCGGGTGCAGCTGGCCTATGACGCCATCGCCGACGCCAAGGGGATTCCCGCTGCCGACCCCGCGGCGGCGGTGCAGGCCTCCTACGATCAGGAGGTCACCGACGAGTTTGTGCGCCCCGTGGTAGTGGGGGATTACCCCGGCGTGGGGGAGGGGGACGGCATCGTCTTTATGAACTTCCGGCCCGATCGGGCCCGGGAGATCACCCGCTGCTTTGTGGACCCCGCCTTCCAGGAGGTACAGCGTGCCTACCGGCCGGTGCGGTTTGTCTGCACCACCGAATATGACGCCTCCATGCCCAACGTGTCCGTGGCCTTCCCCCACCGGAAGCTGACCAATGTGTTCGGGGAGTATATCAGCTCCCTGGGCCTGACCCAGCTGCGCATCGCCGAGACCGAGAAGTACGCCCATGTGACCTTCTTCTTCAACGGCGGGCAGGAGACCGTGTTCCCGGGAGAGGATCGGGTCCTCATCCCGTCCCCCAAGGTGCCCACCTATGACCTGAAGCCCGACATGAGCGCCCGGGAAGTGGCCGCCGAGGCGGTGAAGCGTATCGAGAGCGGGGAGTACGACGTCATTATCCTGAACTTTGCCAACTGTGACATGGTGGGCCACACCGGGGTCTACGAGGCCGCCCGTCTGGCGGTGGAGACGGTGGACGAGTGTGTGGGGAAGGTCGTGGAGGCCACCGCCAGGATGGGGGGCATCTCCCTCATCACCGCCGACCACGGCAACGCCGAGCGGATGCTGGAGGACGACGGAGTCACTCCCTATACCGCCCACACCACCAACCTGGTGCCCTTCTATCTCGTGGGCGTCAATGTCCAGCTCCGGGACGGACGCCTGTGCGACATCGCCCCCACCATGCTGGATCTGATGGGCCTGGAAAAGCCCCGGGAGATGGACGGGGCGAGCCTGATCGTCTCTTAAAGACCGTGTGTTCGGGCGGGTTTTCCCGCTCTGACCAATTCCCGCGGCCCGGGCATGGGCTGTCCCGCACCCGACGCCGCACGACCGCTGACGGCCTTTTGCGCCGTCCCATTTGAAAGGAGAAATTGCAATGAAGCAGATCATTGAAATCGTCGACGTCCTCGGCCGTGAGATCCTGGACTCCCGCGGCAACCCCACCGTGGAGGTGGAGGTCTATCTGGAGGACGGCACCGTAGGCCGCGCTTCCGTGCCCTCCGGCGCTTCCACCGGTGTTTATGAGGCCTGCGAGCTCCGGGACGGCGACAAGGACCGCTACTTGGGCAAGGGCGTGCTGAAGGCCGTCAACAATGTCAACACTGAGATCGCCGAGTGCCTGGTGGGCATGAACGTGCTGGACCAGGTGGCCATCGACATGGCCATGATCGACCTCGATGGCACCCCCAACAAGTCCCGCCTGGGCGCCAACGCCATTCTGGGCGCCTCCCTGGCCTGCGCCAAGGCCGCCGCCGAGAGCCTGGGCATGTCTCTGTATAACTACATCGGCGGCACCAATGCCAAGGTCCTGCCCGTGCCCATGATGAACATCCTCAACGGCGGTGCGCACGCCACCAACAACGTGGACATCCAGGAGTTCATGATCATGCCCGTGGGTGCCACCAGCTGGCACGAGGCCCTGCGCATGTGCGCCGAGGTGTTCCACACCCTGAAGGGCGTGCTCAAGGAGAACGGCACTCCCGCTACCGGTGTGGGTGACGAGGGCGGCTACGCCCCCAACCTGAAGAAGGACGAGGATGCCTTCAAGTGCATCGTGGCCGCTATTGAGAAGGCCGGCTACAAGCCCGGCGAGGACTTCATGATCGCCATGGACGCCGCCGTGTCCGACTGGTGGAACAAGGAGACCGAGTGCTACGATCTGCCCAAGGCCAAGAAGAGCATGACCCGTCAGCAGATGGTCAACATGTGGAAGAAGTTCGCCGACGCCTATCCCATCATCTCCATGGAGGACTGCATGGGCGAGGACGACTGGGAAGGCTGGGCCATGCTGACCAAGGCCCTGGGCGACCGGGTCCAGCTGGTGGGCGACGATCTGTTCGTCACCAATGCCGAGCGGGTGCAGAAGGGCTTGGATCTGCATGTGGCCAACGCCGTGCTCATCAAGGTCAATCAGATCGGCACCCTGACCGAGACGCTGGACACCATCCAGAAGGCCAACCGCGCCGGCTACACCGCCATCGTCTCCCACCGCTCCGGCGAGACGGAGGACGCCACCATCGCCGACTTGGTGGTGGGCATGAACGCCGGCCAGATCAAGACCGGCGCTCCCAGCCGCACCGACCGCGTGGCCAAGTACAACCAGCTCCTGCGCATTGAGGAGGAGCTGGACGACGTGGCCCAGTACTGGGGCAAGGACGCCTTCTTCAACCTGAAGAAGTAAAAAAGGGTACAAAAAAGACCCGGCCGCTCAGCGGCCGGGTCTTTTTGCTCTGTTTTGGATCACAGTTGGGCCAGCTCGTCCAGCCACAGGGCGGCCACGGCGTCGCTGGGCATCCGCCAGTCTCCCCGGGGAGAGAGGGTCACGGAGCCGACCTTGGGGCCGTCCGGGAGGCAGGAGCGCTTGAACTGCTGGGAAAAAAAGCGGCGGTAAAAGTTGTTCAGCCACTTGAGCAGGGTGGCGCGGTCGTAGCTCCGGCCGAAGGCGTACTCCGTCAGCCGCAGTACCTTCCGGGGGGAGAAGCCCCAGCGGACGGCGTAGTAGAGGAAAAAGTCGTGGAGCTCGTAAGGGCCGACGATGTCCTCGGTCTTCTGGGCGATCTTCCCCTCAATGGCGGGGAGCAGCTCTGGGGAGACCGGAGTGTCCAGGATATCGGTGAGAACGGCGGAGAGGGCCTCGTCCTCCTCGGCCTTGTCCCCGGCCACGAAGCGCACCAGATGGCGTACCAGCGTCTTGGGGATGGAGGCGTTCACTCCATACATGGACATGTGGTCGCCGTTGTAGGTGGCCCAGCCCAGGGCCAGCTCGGAGAGGTCGCCTGTGCCCACCACCAGGCCGCCGGTCTGGTTGGCGATGTCCATGAGCACCTGGGTCCGTTCCCGGGCCTGGCCGTTTTCAAAGGTGACATCGTGGTTTTCCATGGACTGGCCGATGTCCTTGAAGTGCTGGCGCACCGCCTCCCCGATGTCCACCCGCTTCAGGGTGGCCCCCAGCCGGGAGGCCAGTTCGACGGCGTTGTCCCGGGTGCGGTCGGTGGTGCCGAAGCAGGGCATGGTGACGGCGATGATGTCACCGGCGGGCCGGTCCAGCAGCTTCATGGCGACCCCGGTGATGAGAATGGCCAGGGTGGAGTCCAGTCCGCCGGACAGACCCACCACGGCGGTCTTGGCCCCCGTGTGTTCCAGCCGCTGCTTCAGGCCCAGGGCGGCGATGCGCAGGATCTCGTCGCAGCGCTCGGCCCGGTCCCCGGCGTCGGAGGGGACAAAGGGGGTGGTGGAGATGGGGCGGGTGAGGGCGGTGGTGGCGGGTTCCAAATTGAAATAGGAGCGCCAGACCTCCTCCTCGGGAGCGGTGAAGGTGTTCATGCGGCGGCGCTCATAGACCAGCTTGTCCACGTCGATCTCGCTGACGGTGAGGCCCGTGGAAAAGCGCCGCTGGGCCAGGAGGGTTCCGTTTTCCGCAATGAGATCGTGACCGGCAAACACCATGTCGGTGGAGGATTCCCCCTCCCCGGCGTCGGCGTAGACATAGCCGCACACCAGCCGGGCCGATTGGCCCGTTACCAGTTGGCGGCGGTACTCGGCCTTGCTCACCACCTCATCCGAGGCGGACAGGTTCAAAATGACCGTGGCCCCGGCCCGGGCCAGCAGGGAGGAGGGGGCGGCGGGCGCCCACAGATCCTCGCAGATCTCCACGCCCAGCACCAGGTTGGGCATGTCCTCGCAGGCAAAGAGCCCCCGGCCGCAGAGGGAAACCTCCTGTCCGCACAGGCTCACCATAAAATCTTTGCCCTCTCCGGAGGCGAACCAGCGCTGCTCGTAAAACTCTCCGTAGTTGGGCAGGTGAGTCTTGGGGACCAGCCCCAGAATCTCTCCTTTGTGTATTACAGCCGCACAATTATACAATTTGTGATCCCATTTGCACCGTACCGGCAGGCCCACCGCCGCCACCATGTCCAGATTCCGGGTGGCCTCCAGGATGGTGGTCAGTCCATCCTCGGCGCCCTGGAGGAGGGTGGGCTGGAAGAACAGGTCGCCGCAGGTGTAGCCGGTGAGGCACAGCTCAGGCAGGCAGAGTACCCGTACACCCTGGTGGGCGGCCTGACGCATCAGGGTAAAGATCTGTTCGGCGTTATAGCGGCAGTCGGCCACCCTGATTTTGGGCGTACCGGCGGCCACCTTGATGAATCCGTCCCGCATGGGAAAAGACCTCCTTTGTTTGGGCGCAGAGCGCCGCGCCGCAGACTGGCCGCGGCCGATCCATTTGATCCTATTGTACCCCGATTTTCCCGGAAACGCAAGAGAAGAGCTGGACGCGCCAAGACCCCAAAAGCCCCTGACCAAACGGTCAGGGGCTTTTGGGGTGTGTGTTGTCGCGGAGAGTTTGGAGAGGGATGGTTTTGGGAGGATGTTTTGTGTGTCTTGGGTATTTCCTGTGTCCATGCTTAAGATACCAAACAATTACGGCCAAATTTTAACGGAAGTATGAATAAACTGTAAATAACGCAGACGGTCAGTTTACTTTTTTCCGGTCCCGGAACAGAACCTTGTAGATCTGGATCAGCAGGGTGGGGAGGAAGGCCAGCAGCACCACCAGGCCGATCTGACCCATGGTGAAGGGGCTGACCAGGAACAGCCGGGAGAGCACCGGGACAAACAGCACTGAGGCCAGCAGAAGCACACCCACGGCAAAGGCTCCCAGGCTGGCCTTGTTGGTGGTCAGGCCCAGGCGGAAGAGAGAGCCGTTGCCCCGGCAGTTGAAGCCGTGGAACAGGCGGGCCAGGGTGAGGGTGGCAAAGGCCAGGGTCATGGCCAGCCCCGAACCGGCGGCATTCAGCCCGACCCAGTAGGCGGTCAGGGTGGAAGCGGCGATCAGGCCGCCGTAGGCCAGGATGCGGCCCATGAGGTTTTTGGTGAGAATGGGCTCCCGGGGGTCCCGGGGCGGCTGATCCAGCAGGCCGTTCCCGGCGGGCTCCACGCCGATGGCAATGGCGGGGAGAGAGTCGGTGAGCAGGTTGATAAACAGCAGGTGTACCGGGGCGAAGGGCATGGGCAGACCCAGGATGGAGGTGAGGAACACGCAGAAGATGCCCGCCATATTGCCTGAGAGAAGGAAGTTGATGGCGTTTTTGATGTTGGCGTACACGCCCCGGCCGTTGACCACCGCGCCCACGATGGTGGCGAAGTTGTCGTCGGTGAGGATCATGGAGGCGGCGTCCTTGCTCACCTCGGTGCCGGTGATGCCCATGGCCACGCCGATGTCGGCGGCCTTGAGGGCGGGGGCGTCGTTGACGCCGTCGCCCGTCATGGAGACGATCTGGCCCTTGCGCTGCCATGCCTCTACAATGCGTATTTTATGCTCGGGAGATACCCGGGCGTAGACGGAAATATGCTCCAGCCGCCGGTCCAGTTCGGCCTGCTCCATCCGGTCCAGCTCGGGACCGGAGACGGCCTCGTCCCCGTCCCGGAAAATGCCCAGCTGCCGGGCGATGGCGGAGGCGGTGGCCTTGTGGTCGCCGGTGATCATAATGGTGCGTATGCCGCCCCGGCAGGCGTCAGCCACTGCCTGGATGGCCTCTTCCCGGGGCGGGTCGATCATGGAGATGAGGCCCAGGAAGGTGAAGCCGTCCTCATCCGCCAGGGTGAGGGGACGCACGGCGTCCAGCTCCCGGCAGGCAAAGGAGAGCACCCGCAGGCCCTGATCGGACCACTGGGTGTTGACCTGAGTGATGGAGGCCCGCCAGGCGTCGGTCAGGGGGATCCTTCCGCCGCTGGTGAGGACGTGGGTGCAGCGGGCCAGCAGCACATCCAGAGCACCCTTGGTATAGAGGGTGGGGACGCCGTCGATCTCGTGGAGGGTGGACATGAGCTTTCGGTCGGAGTCAAAGGCCAGCTCCCCCAGCCGGGGATGCTGGGCGCGGTAGGAAGTTTCATCCACCCCCAGCCGGTCGCCCAACATCACCAGAGCCACCTCGGTGGGGTCGCCCACAGCCTGCACACCGGTGGTGGCGTCGCTGTCCAGCAGGGCGGACTTCAAAAGCACGTGGCAGGGCTCGTTGGACAGATCCAAATCGTCGGCGGCAAAGAATTTTCCGTCGGTGTAGAGCTGCTGCGGGGTCATGCGGTTCTGGGTGAGGGTGCCGGTTTTGTCGGAACAGATCACCGACACACAGCCCAGAGTCTCCACCGCCTTCAGATCTTTCATGATGGCATGCTGTTTGGCCATCTTCTGGGTGCCCATGGCCTGGACGATGGTGATGATGGAGCCAAGCGCCTCGGGGATAGCGGCCACGGCCAGGGCCACGGCGAACATGAGGGCATCCAGGACGGCCATCTCGTGAAACAACGACATGCCGAAGACCACGATGCAGATGGCGATGATGCAGAAGGCCAGCCTCTTGCTGAAGGCGTCCAGACTGATCTGGAGGGGCGTGCGGCGTTCCTGGGCCTGATTCATAAGGGCGGCCACCCGGCCCAGCTCGGTGTCCATACCGGTGGCGGTGACTACCACAGTGGCCCGGCCGTAGGTCACCAGAGAGCCGGAAAAGACCATGTTCTTCTGATCGCCCAGGGCGATGTCGCCGCCGGGAATCGCCTGGCTGAGCTTTTCCACGCCCTCGCTCTCGCCGGTCAGGGAGCTCTCGTTGACCTTGAGGGAGTAGTTCTCCAAAATGCGGCCGTCGGCCACTACCATGTCGCCGGCCTCCAGTTCCACGATGTCGCCGGGGACGACCTGGGCGGAGGGGACCAGCGTGCGGCGGCCGTCCCGCAGGACCTTGGCCGTGGGGGCCGACATGGCTTTCAGGCTCTCCAGGGATTTTTCCGCCTTGACGTGCTGGACGGTGCCCAGGATGGCGTTGAGGATGAGCACCGCGAAGATGACGATGGTGCTCTCGGCGTTGCCGGAGAACATGGAGATGACGGCGGCAATGATGAGGATGAACACCATCAGATCCTTGAACTGCTCCAAAAAGACCTGGAAAACCGATTTTTTCTTTCCTTCTGCCAGGGCGTTGGGGCCGTACTGACCCAGGCGCTGTTCCGCCTCGGCACCGGTGAGGCCCGCGGGGGAGGCGCTGAGCAGCTTGAGGGTCTCCTGTCCGGTGCGCTGATAAAAGGGGGTTTTGCCTTCTGACATGGGACATCGCTCCTTTTCTCTCTCGGGGTTAGTTTGACCCAAATTTCCGCAGGTAACAAAAAAGACTTTTGAGTATGGATTCCACGCAGATGAAGTCCATACTCAAAAGTCTTGCAACCGGGAAACCGGCGTCCGCCACCAGGCCGGAATTCCGGCCGTGATGTTGATGGCGGAGCTTATCACTACTCCCTTTTAAGTGTAACATAGTTTATTCCAAGAAGAAGGATTTGTCAAGAGAGAAGGGGAGGAAAAAGAAGAAAGCGTCCCGGAATCTGAAGTGCCCCCAAAAGGCAGATCATATTTTCGGGGAAAAGCCGTCCAGGAAACCAAAAGGGCCTGTTGCCTGTGAATGGCAAGCGGCAAGCCCTTTCGCCTTTCCGGGATACGTCGGCCGATTGCTGCAGTAATTGAGATGATCTGCAGGCTTCTGCTTCAAGCACTCTGTGGATGCCACCTTTTGCGGGTAGGGGAATCGGCTTTTGAGCGATCCAAAGAAGTTTTCCATAACAGCATTGTCCAGACGGCTGCCTCTTCGTCCATACCCTGCCGGATGCCTTTCTTATGGAGCATCTGCTGATACTGCCTACGATGGTATCCCGCCGCCTTGGCTCTATGTGGCCAACCGCTCTAAGTGGAAGCTCTTCTCCGTGGCCAGCCGCTCAATGTCAGTCTGGGCCCGAAGCAAACTCTCCCGGACGGTACGCTCCGTATTCGGATCGCTGCGAAACAGGGGAACCGTGACACTGATGGCGGCAAACACCTTCCCCTTTTGCCGCAGCGGTACCGCGTAGCATCCCAATTGATGGTTGGACTCCTCGCGTTCCCAGGCGACTCCGCCCCCCCGAATTTGAGACAGCTGCCCCAGCAGGACAGACAGATCGGTAATCGTGTGCTCGGTGAGGCGGGGCAGTCCGCCGGAATAGAGGGCGGCCACCTCCTGGTCTGTCAGGCCGCTGAGCAGCGCTTTCCCCAGGGCGGTCGCGTTAGCCGGCAGCCGTGTGCCAACGTGAGAAATCATTCGTATGGCTTGGGGGGAGTCCACCTTCCCGATATATAGAACATTTCCCTGATCCCGTACGGCCAACTGGCAGGTCTCCTGACATTCCTCCACCACCTGAGCCATCACCGTGAGGATCAATTCCAGCGCATCCCGGCCGGCACTGTATGTGGCCCCCAGGGTAAAAGCTCCGATCCCTACCGTATACTTCCCGTCCTCCAAATGGACGTATTTTCGGTCAGCCAGGGTATGAAGAATGGGGAACAGACTGCTCTTCGGGGCACCCAGCGCCTCAGACAGTTCTGTGAGCGTGCACCCCGCGCCTGCGGCTGCCAGATATTCCAAAATATCCAGACACCTTGCCGTGGCCCGATGAGGTTCCTGCGGCATAGCCATCTCCTCCTCGTGTGTGTTTTGTTATAAAAATAATAGCAAAGCTGAGGCTATTTTGCAAGGGGCCAGGACAAATAGGACCCGCAGCCGTTGACAATATAAACAAAAAGA
Organism: Candidatus Pseudoscillospira sp. SGI.172; assembly: GCF_050313575.1. Lineage (NCBI taxonomy): Bacteria > Bacillati > Bacillota > Clostridia > Candidatus Pseudoscillospira > Candidatus Pseudoscillospira sp. SGI.172. The sequence continues at coordinate 107,562 of NZ_JBNPLQ010000002.1, forward strand.
CAGGACAAATTTTGGCCAAAGAGCTAAAACTACAGGCGGATGCCAAAATGAACTTGACTTTCTGTCGTTGTAATGATATTTTTTAGCCATAAAGTTCTTTAATAAGAACATCGTTCTTAAATAAGAACAAAAGAGAGTGAGAAAATGGCGCACGACCCAAGGTAAGTATCCGCACAACGAGAAGGAGGAAGTATCCCATGATTATGAAGTTGCTCAAAAAGATACCGGGAGGCATGATGGTCGTTCCACTGCTTCTGGGCTCTATCATCAACACATTTTTTCCGCAAATCGTCAACATCGGTTCCTTTACGACAGCCATTTTCACCAATGCCGGCGCGGCGGCGGCGATGGGCATTCAGCTCTTCTGCCTGGGCACCACGCTCCAGGTAAAGGATATGCCCAGGGTGATCAAACGGGGCGGTATTTTGCTGCTGGCCAAGTTTGCCATCGGCGCGGCGATCGGCGTGACCATCGGCAAGGTTTGCGGCATGCCCGGTATCATGGGCCTGTCCGCACTGGCCATCATCAGCGCCGTTACCAACTCCAACGGGTCTGTCTATCTGGCCCTGATGAGCACCTATGGCGACGAGTCTGACTGCGCGGCGATGGCGCTGCTTTCCTTGAACGACGGGCCTTTGTTTACCCTCATTGCTCTGGGTGCCTCCGGACTGGCCAACTTTTCCCCCATGGCTCTGCTGGCTGCGGTCGGTCCGATCCTGGTGGGTATGGTCCTCGGCAACATCGACAAGGACCTGAGCAAGTTCCTGGCTCCCGCCGGTTCGATCATGATCCCCTTCGTAGGCTTCACCCTGGGCGCCGGCATCAACATCACCAATCTCATCAAGGGCGGCCCGCAGGGCATTGTCCTGGGCCTGATCACCTGCCTGGTCGGCGGCGCGTTCATCGTATTCTGTGACCGGGTCATCGGCCGCCGTCCCGGCTACGCGGGCTGGGCCGTGGCCACCACCGCAGGCAACGCCGTGGCAGTTCCCGCCGCTGTGGCTCTGGCCGACCCGTCCTGGGCCCCTTACGTCAGTACCGCCACCGTTCAAGTTGCCGCTTCCACGGTGCTGACCGCCCTGATCGTGCCCTTCATCACCGGCTGGTGGGCAAAGAAATACGGCTGTCCCCAGTTCCCCAAAGAAGATATGCCCCAGTAAACGAAGAGCAACGCCGTGGTATGAAAATTAGAAACGCTGCATTTGGAAAGGAGTCTTTCTCATGGTCAACGCAATGATTATTGAACCCATTGATGACGTGGTCGTCGCCATCGAGGCCATCAAAAAAGGCGAGGAGGTTTGTTATGTGCTGGACGGCAAGACGCTGAACTTTACCGCCCTCAACGATATTCCAATCTATCACAAGGCCGCCATCCACGATATCGCAAAAGGTGAGCCCGTTCGCAAATACGGAGAGCACATCGGCGTGGCTGCCTGTGACATCAAGGCCGGAGAGCATGTCCACACACATAACATCACCAATCACAGGGAAAACCTGGACGCGAAATAAAGGAGGATACATGCAATGAAGTTTTACGGCTATAAGCGTCCCGACGGCCGGGTGGGCATCCGGAACAAAGTTCTGATCCTGCCTGCCAGCGTCTGCGCCTCCGACACGACCCGCATTATTTCTCAGCAGGTCGTAGGTTCCGTTACCTTCAACAACCAGAACGGCTGCTCCCAGGTGGGGGCCGACCAGCAGCTGACCATGGACGTAATGGCCGGCTACGCCGCCAATCCCAATGTGTACGGCACTGTGGTCGTGTCCCTGGGCTGCGAGAACTGCCAGATGGATCTGGTGGTGAAAGCCATTTCCGAGCGGACCAACAAGCCCATCAAGCAGGTCATCATTCAGGAGGCCGGCGGTACGCTGAAGGCCATCGATATGGCCGTGCGGTACGCCAAGGAGATGGTGGCCGAGGCCTCCCTGCTTCAAAAGGAGGAGTTCCCCCTCTCCGAGCTGATCGTGGGCACCGAGTGCGGCGGCTCCGACACGACCAGCGGTCTGGCTGCCAATCCTCTCATCGGCCGCCTCAGCGACCTGCTGGTGAAAGAGGGCGGCACCTCCATTCTGAGCGAGACCACCGAGTTCATCGGCGGCGAGCATCTGCTGGCCCGCCGGGCCGCCACGCCCGAGATCCACGACCGCATCTTTGAGATCGTCCACCGCTATGAGAAGGCCCTTCAGATGGTGGGAGAGGAAGTCCGGGAAGGCAACCCCTCCCCCGGAAACAAGGCCGGCGGCCTGACGACTTTGGAGGAGAAGTCCCTGGGCTGTATTCACAAGGGCGGCCACACCCCTGTGAACGCCGTGTATGACTATGCAAAGCAGGTCGACCCCAAGTCCGGCCTGGTCATCATGGACACCCCGGGCAACGACCCCTCCTCCGTGGCGGCCATGGTGGCCGGCGGCGCCCAGGTCGTGGTCTTCTCCACCGGCCGCGGCACCCCCACCGGCAACCCCATTGCCCCCGTCATCAAGATCACCGGAAACAAGCTCACCTTCGCCACCATGGAGGACAACATCGATCTGGACGCCTCTCCCCTGATCTACGGCACCAAGACGATGGAACAGCTGGGAGACGAGCTTCTGAACCTGGTGGCCGAGGTGGCCAGCGGCAAGCAGACCAAAGCCGAGAGCCTGGGCTATACCGAGATGGCCATCGCCCGCGTCTGCAATTACGTGTAAACAGCGGCAGGAGCGGTCATGAGATTTGTTACGTTCCAGTACGCCGGGGTGACCTGCCCCGGCGTGCTCAGCCGGGACGGCGAGCGGGTCCTGTCACTGGACGAGGCGGGAGTCGGTCCATACGCCACCCTTTTGGATATGATCGCTGCGGCGGGTCCGGACCAGTTGGCCCGGACCTTAGCCGCGTCTGAAACCTCCGGCGGCGTGCCTCTGGCGGAGGTGCGCCTGCTGGCCCCGATCCCACGGCCGCCGCACGACATTCTGTGCGTGGGGGTCAACTACCGGGCCCATCTGGAAGAGAGTGAGAGCGCTATGGGGGAGATCCCCCACCAGAGCAGCGTCTACTTTTCCAAACGGGCAAACCCTGTCACCGGCCCGGACGAAGTGTTGGACGGACACCTGGAGTTGGACTCCAACCTGGACTACGAGGTGGAGCTGGCGGTGGTCATCGGCAAGGGCGGGAGAGACATCCCGCCGGATCGGGCAGCGGAACATATTTTCGGCTACTCCGTGTTCAACGATCTGTCTGCCCGTGCCCTGCAGAAGCGGCACAATCAGTGGTATCGGGGAAAAAGTCTGGACGGCTTCGCCGTCATGGGCCCCGCCCTGGTCACGGCGGACGAGATCCCGTTTCCGCCGCTGCTGACGCTGGAGAGCCGGGTCAACGGCGAAGTGCGGCAGCACAGCAATACCAGGCTCTATCTGTCGGATATTCCGCACCTGATCGCGGAGCTTTCGCAGGGCATGACGCTGGAACCGGGGGACATCATTGCCACCGGCACGCCTTCCGGTGTCGGCATGGGCTTTACCCCGCCCCGCTGGCTCAAGAGCGGTGATGTGGTGGAGTGTGAAATTCAGGGCGTGGGCCTTTTAAAGACCACCGTCCGATAAAAATAGATTGGAGAAAATAAGATGAAAGCACAATATTTGACCCCTGTTGTCACGATTTTCAATCAGGATGGCAGCGTGGATGTCGAGGGCAACAAGAAGGTCTATGAGTTCCTGATCGAAGGCGGGGTGGACGGCCTCGTTATCATGGGAAGCACCGGCGAGTTTTTCGCCATGACCATGGAGCAGCAGAAGCAGGTCATCGACATCGCCGCGGAGTACAAGGACCGCACCCGGGTGCTCATCGGCGTGAGCCGGATGGTCATCGGCGAGGTCGCTGAGCTGGCCGATTACGCCTATGCCAAGGGCCTGAAGGAAGTTATGGTGGTGAGCCCCTACTACTTCAAATTTACCGAGGAGGCTCTGGAGGCGTATTACGACCAGGTCGCTTCCTCGGTCAAGAGTGACATGATCCTCTATAATTTCCCGGATCGCACCGCCCATGACCTGACCCCGGAGCTGGTGCTCCGTTTGGCTGGAAAGCACAAAAATATCATCGGTATCAAGGATACCGTCGCTGAGATGGGCCACACCTCGGCCATCCTCCGCACCGTACTGCCGGAGTTCCCCGACTTCCAGGTTTACAGCGGGTTTGACGACAATCTGATCCACAACGTGATGAGCGGCGGCTGCGGCTGCATCGGCGGTCTGTCCAACCTGATGCCCCAAAAATGCGCCGCCTGGACCAAGGCCATCAATGACGGCGATCTGGCAAAAATGGCCGAGGGACAGCGGTTTATTAACGACGCGATGGCCCTCTATGATATCAGCGTACCCTTTATTCCCACGGTAAAGCGGGCCATGCGCATTGCCGGGCTGGACATCAGCGAGACCTGCACCGCCCCCATGCTGCCTTTGAACGACGCCCAGGAAAAGACGCTGCGGGCGTTGATGGAAAAACTGAGCATTCTGTAAAAAAGAACAGAAGCCCGAGGCCTGTTCGCGCAGGCTGTTTTACACAGTGGATATTCCCGCAAAATGGGGGCAAAGCAGCGAACCGGCCCCAAAAGCCTGTGACATATTGGAATGTACCGTTGCGCACGGCAAGACCGCCGGGTTTCAGGATCCGTGCATCGTTTTGGGTTTGGGCTGCGGCTCTCCACCGGACCTGAAAAACCTGGATCCATCCCTCCCGCAGCCTCTGAGAGAGGCCCGCTGTATCCGTTGCTCCCGGCTTCCACATCAGGAAGAAAACATAGCCCCTATGTGCTACCCTCTCTTTACCCTGGTGCTATCTTCCTTCAGGAGATCGTTTCCATCTTTTCTTAGGTGCGGCAGATGCCTCTGCCGCACCTTTTTTATATGTCGGCTGACGGGAACGGGGGGTAATCCCGCGCTCCCTCCCCCCGCTGTCTCTGGGCAGGCGCAGGCACAAATACAGGCCGAGGGGACTGCCTATCATCAGGCGGCCCTCCTCGGCCTGTTGAATACCCTTCCCACGGGCAACGGTGTCCCTATCTCACCGATATAAGGCGGAGGACAGTGGTCGCTCCAACCCGCACCTTATTCAAAATACCGGATCAGGGCCTGGGTGCCCAGATCTCCCATGCCCCGGTCAGCCAATGCCTGATACATCGCCAGTACCTGGCCCGTAACCGGAAGGGTAGTCTGAACCGTGCTGCTCTCTTCCTCGGCAATGGAGAGATCCTTGATGAAATGCTTCACAAAAAAGCCGGGGGCGAAGTCCCGGGCCAAGATCCTGGGAGCGGTATTGCTCATCTGCCAGCTCCCAGCCGCACCAGCGCTAATGGTGCACAGAAGAGTCTGGAGATCCAGCCCGTGCCTTTTGGCATAGGTCAGGGACTCGGCCACACCGGCCATGACACCCGCCAGAGCGATCTGATTGGCTATTTTTGCGTGTTGCCCGAACCCTGCCGGGCCTTCGTAGCGGATGTTGCTTCCCAACGCTTCAAAAAGGGGCAGGCAGGCTTCAAAGTCAGCCCGTTCTCCGCCGACCATAATAGCGAGGGTACCGTTTTTCGCCCCGGTATCTCCGCCGCTTACCGGCGCATCCAGGGCGTGCAGCCCTTGTTCCAGGGCACGGTCAGCGATCTGCTTGCTGAGCTGGGGGCGAGTGGTGGTCATATCGATCACGTAGCCTCCTGGCGCCATGGCGCCCAGAAGGCCGTTTTCGCCAAAGTATACATCCTCGACATCCCTGGGGTAGCCCACGATGGTGATGACGGCCTCGGAAACTTTTGCACAGGCGGCTGGGGTGTCGGCCCACTGGGCTCCCTCACCCAGCAGATCCGCCGCTTTCTCCTTGGTGCGGGTGTAGACGGTCACTTCAAAGCCGTGGGCCATCAGATTCCGGACCATACCATGCCCCATCACGCCGGCACCTACAAATCCGATTTTTTTCATCGTCTCTTCCCCTCTCAGAAGCCGGCCTCATCCCAGAGGGAGCGATAAAGGCCCTTGAGATCCTCGACCGTGGGCTGACGGCGTGTATTGGACGGACTGCCGCTGTCCATGGCATCCTCGGCCATCTTGTCGATGGCGGCAAAGAAGGCGGCCCGATCCAGGCCGTACTCCGCCGGGGTGGGGATTTTCAGTTTGTGCAGCAGGTCACTGAGCGCTGCCGCAAAGGCGGCCGCACCCTCCTCATCGCTCATCCCGGCCTGATAGACACCGATGGTTTTGGCCAGATCGCAGAAGCGATCCGGGGCTCCGGGCAAGGCAAAGCGGAGGCAGGCATCCAGCAGCATGGCGTTGGACAGGCCGTGAGGCACATGGAAGAGGGCGCCGATAGGGCGGCTCATGCCGTGGACAATGGTAACCGATGCATTGGAAAAGGCGATACCGGCCTCCAAGGATGCGATGGCCATCTCCTCCCGGGCGTTTTCGTCGGAACCGCAGTCGTAGGCCCGGTACAGGTTGGCGAAGATCCGCTTTACGGCGCTGAGGGCGAACATATCCGACATGGAGAAAGCCTTCGTGCTGGTATATGCTTCCACCGCATGGCACAGGGCGTCCACGCCGGTGGAGGCCGTCACCGACGGGGGCGCCGTCATGGTGAACTGGGGATCCACAATGGCCATGCGAACCATCAGGGCGGGATCCTTGATCATCATCTTGACCTGGGTATGCAGGTTTGTGATGATAGTGACGCTAGTGGCCTCGCTGCCTGTTCCCGCCGTGGTGGGAATGGCGCAGGTGGGCGGCAAGGGGTTGACCAGGGCCTTGCCCCCATAGTCACAGATGCTGCCCCCGTTAGCCGCCACCGCCGCGATGGCCTTCATGGAATCAATGGGACTGCCGCCTCCGATGGCCATAAGGAAGTCACACCCGTTCTCCTGATAGACCGCTACACCGCGGTCTATCATTTCATGGTTGGGCTCGCCGGTGATGCCGTCGTAGATTACGTACCCGACCCCCATGGAATCCAGCATGCCGGTCACCCTGCCGGCGTTGCCCAGTTTGACCATTACGGGGTCTGTCACGATGAGCGCCTTCTTCCCGAATGAGGGGAGTTCCGCGCCAGCCAGCCGCAGTGCGCCCTTACCGGCTACGATGCGGTTGGGAATGGTAAAAATGTTTGCCATGGTTATCCCGATCCTTTCTGATATGCTCTGATTTCAGACTCCTGCCTGTGCCTGGCATGCCGTCCCGGCTGATTCGGGAGCCACTCTTTTGCCGCTGCTCGCGCTCATTCCTGCTGCAGGGTCCCCAGATCCTCCAACAATCCCCGCAGAGCCTCCAGCTTTTCTGGCTTGCAGCCGGTGATGGGTGCTATGGGCCGCCCCACCTCGAAGCCCATGAGATTCAGGGCGTCCTTGGTCACCGCTGGCCAGCTCGCCATGCCGAAGGAAAGCCGGAAGGGCGCCAGCTTATACTGGTCGGCCAAAGCGCCCTTCCAGTCCCCCTGCTGGACCTTATTGTAAAGATCCACCAGCAAGGCAGGGGCTACGTTAGCGGTGGCAGCTACGCTGCCGCTGCCGCCATGGATAAGGTTGGCAAAGATCAGCATGTCCCGGCCGCACAGAACGTCAAAATCCATATCCGCAGTGCGGCGGATATAATCCATCATCAGTCCCAGATCTCCGCTACTGTCCTTGACCGCAGCCACATTGGGGATCTCGGCCAGCCGCTCCACCACTTTGGCGGAAAGATTCACATGGGTGCGGTCGGGGTTGTTGTAGAGGGTCACAGGTAAATCCGTGGATTCAGCGATGGCCCGGTAATGCTGATAGATCTCCTCGTCGTTGGGGGTAATCATCATAGGGGTAAGCACACTCACCAGGTCTGCCCCAGCCTCCTTGGCTGCGGCTACCATGCGAATGGCCTCCTTTGTACCGACCCCGTAGGCGCCCGCCATGACGGGTACTCTGCCATGTATATGATCCACGGTAATTTCGATGGCCCGCCGCTTCTCCCCCTCGCTCAGACCGTAAAATTCCCCTGTGCTGCTGAGAACGAAGACACCGTGGCACCCGTTGTCCACCGTGTAGTCCAACAGATGCCGCAGGGCTTTCTCGTTGACGCGTTCCGCCTCGTCAATGGGCGTAACCAGCGCGGGTATGATTCCTTTTACCGCCATGACTTCAAACCTCCTGAAACTGTATTGGGATTGAGCAAATGCCCGCAGTACCGACGCTCATACGCAGTCCTCTCCGCTGCCCAACTGGAGGAGGATCTTCTGCGCCGTGTTGCGCAAGTGGGGGAGCAAGCGCTGCATCTCATCCAAGCCAAACTCGTTGGAAGGCCCGCTGACGCTGATGGCGGCGCATACACCGCCGTCCAGTCCCAAGATGGGGACGGCCACGCAGTTGTACCCATGGATGCACTCTTCCATGTCGGTGCCGTAGCCCTGGAGGGCCGTCTTTTCCAGCTCTGCCATATAGGCCTCCCGGTCCGTGATGGTGGAGAAAGTAAAGCGCCGTGGGCCAACCCCCTCAAACATGGGCTCAGCCTGTTCCGGGGTGGCGCACAAGAGCACTTTACCCAGCGCAGTGCAGTGGGCCGGGCGGCGCATGCCGGCGTGGTAGTAGCCCCTGGAGCCCTCCTCACCTTCGGCCCTGTACAGATAAACCACCTCCGTTCTATCCAGAACGGCCAGGTTCACATTCTTGCGCAGCAGTAGGGAAAGCTGCTCCAGATAGGGCATGCTCAACCGCCGAAGCGACATGGACTGGAGCACCACTCCCTCCATCCGCAGCACCTCCTGCCAGCCCAGGCAGTAATAACCGCCCTCCTGAAGGATAAATCCCTGCTCCCGCATGGTTGCCAGGAGCCGGCTGGCAGTGGCCTGGTTGATTCCGGTACGCTGGCTGATGTCCTTCAAACGCAGGCGGGGCGTCTGCTGGGTGAAAACGCGCAGAATCTGCAGGGCCTTTGCCACGCTCTGGTTCGGACTACCTGCCAGGGCGGAATTTTTAGGCTTCAAATCTGCATCCCTCTTTTGATTTTTCAATCTGTAAAATCTAATTTTATAGATTGTGTATGCATTATAGGATTTGATGGAATAGTTGTCAAGTACCGATTTGAACTTGCACACAAAAAATATTGTGGTATGATAGTAAAAAACTTTTTCGGTACACGCCTGCGGGGGGGGATCCAGATGGTACGCATTGCTCTTTTGTTTCCGCAAAAAGGATTTTTTGAGACCGCTTTTGAGACCTTTGCCGAGCACAATCAATTCCAGCACGATTTTGAAACCGTCACGGAGGAATACGTGCTGGAGGAGGTGGCTACACCAGGGAACCGGTTCGATCCCGGCGTAATCGGCACATACGACGTAGTGATCTCCCGCGGGATTACAGCGGAGCTGTTCCGGCAGCAGTTCCAGCAACCTCCCCTGGTGGAGATTCCTGTGGCAGGGAACGATCTCGTCCGCAGCATGGAGCAGCTCCGGCGCCAGGTGGGGGATAAGCTCATCGCCATCGTAGGGGCCCACAACATGCTCTATGGCGCCGAGGAGCTGGCCGAGATCGTAGGCATGCGGGTGCGCTGCTATGAAAGGCACTCTGGCTCAGACTGGGACTCCGCGGTGGACGAGGCGATAGCCGACGGCTGCGAGGCTTTGCTGGGAGGCGTGGAGACCTGCGCCTACGCCCGGCACTGCGGGCTCCCCTATGCCCTGCTGCGCACGGGGAAGGAGGCCCTTTGGCAGGCCTATACGGAGGCCAAAAAAATGGTTCAGGTCCAGATGATCGAGCAGCATAAATCCTTGCGCCTGCGTACGATTTTCGATTACACTTACGAGGGCATCCTGGAAATCTGGGGGGACGGTACCCTCATGTCGTTCAACCGCACGGCATGTTCCACATTGGGCCTGTCCCCTTCGGCCGAAGGGAAGTCAGTTGCGGCCTGTATCCCCGCCGGCCCCTTCCAGGAGCTGCTTCTGAGTACCCGCACCTGCGAAAACGTCCTGGTGCCCTATGGCCCGCTGAAGCTCGCGGTAAGCAAATCAAAGCTGGAAAATAAAGGACATATGTGGGGTTATATTGTCACATTCCAGGATGTCACCCGGATTCAGCAGATGGAAAAGAGCATCCGGAAGCAGCTCCATGCCCAGGGGCATGAAGCCAAGCACACCTTCACCGATATTTTGGGCGGCAGCCCCCAGCTGCGCCGTGTCATCGAGCGAGCCAGGCAGTACGCCGGGACTGACCTGGACGTGCTGATCACCGGCGCATCCGGCACCGGCAAGGAACTTTTTGCCCAAAGCATCCACAACCAGAGCGCCCGGCGGAATCAGCCCTTTGTAGCCATCAACTGCGCCGCTCTCCATGAAAATCTGCTGGAGAGTGAGCTTTTCGGCTATGTGGAGGGCGCCTTCACTGGCGCGGCCAAGGGAGGAAAGACGGGCCTGTTTGAGCAGGCCCACAGGGGCACCATCTTCCTGGACGAGGTCGCTGAGATCAGCACCGCCCTGCAGTGCAAGCTGCTGAGAGTACTGCAGGAACGTGAGATCATGCGTCTGGGGGATAACCGCATCATCCCGATCGACATCCGCGTCATCGCCGCCACCAATAAAAATCTGTTTCAATACGTGAAAGAAGGCCGGTTCCGTGAGGATCTGTACTATCGGCTGGATGTGCTGCGGGTCCATCTGCCATCCCTCAACGAGCGGGCCGGAGATGTGCCCGTCCTGGCCCAGCACTTCATCGATACGTATGCCTCGCGTTATCAGCCGGGGGCCGGCCCCATGCAGCTCACCGAAGAGGCCTGCGCTCTGTTGGAGCGGGTCCGATGGCATGGGAATATCCGACAGCTGAAAAATATCTGCCTGAGGGCCGTGGTGACCTGCCGACAGCGCCGCATCGGCGCCCAGGCACTGGCGGAAGTGCTGGATGACGCCGGGTTCGGTCTGGCGCCTGCCCCCCGGCCGGCGGTCCCGAAAGAGCATAATCATGGAGCGCTCCCACCTCCGCTGGTTGCCGAAAGCGAGGCCCAGCGTATCCGTCAGGCACTGGAGCGCTGCGGCTACCGGCGGGAAGCGGCCGCCGCGTTGCTTGGCATCAGCCGCTCTACACTGTGGAAGAAAATGAAAGCCCTTCAGATAAATGAAAAATAGGACCTCCGGGAAAAACGTTTCGTTTCATTTTGAACGAAACGTTTTTTTCGAAACACTTGAACCCGGCTGCCCACATGCTTTAGGGCATGGGGGGCAGCCAGTTTTTTAACGATATTTGTTCCGGAAAATGGTCAAAATACCGGACTTTAAATCCATTTTTCCTCTGAATTCCACGGCAGGCAGAAAATTGGCACATGTTTTGCTCTGCATTAAGGCATGTCACCCGGTTACGAAAATGTGCCGGTGACCATTGCGACAAAACGAATGGAATCGAGGGAGAAAGAATGAACGACAAACCTTATCGAAGCCGGGTTGTAGTGGAGGGCCCGGAGCATGCGGGAAACCGCGCCCACCTGAAATGTGTGGGCCTGTTGGAGGACGAACTGGCCCGCCCCTTCATCGGCGTTGTCAACACGTTTAACGAGATGAATCCCGGGCATATCCATCTGCGCTCTGTGGCCCAGGCGGTCAAGGAGGGGGTCATCCGGGAGGGTGGTGTCCCCTTTGAGTTCAACACCACAGCCATCTGCGACGGCATCACCCAGGGCAATGTGGGTATGTGCAGCGTCCTGCCCAGCCGGGACGTCATCGTAGACTCTATCGAGCTCACAGTTGAAGCGCAGCAACTCGACGGCATGGTCATCATTGCCACCTGCGATAAGATCGTGCCGGCGGCCATGATGGCGGCCGGACGGCTGAACATCCCCTGCGTGATCGTGCCTGGAGGGCCCATGCTGCCCGGCAAGTACCGCGGCCAGGAGCTTGCCATCCACCAGATCCGGGAGGCCAGTGCACAGATCACCGCCGGCGGCATGAGCGAGTCTGAACTGAAGGAGATGGAGGAGGCCATCTGTCCTTCCGCCGGGGGCTGCTCCATGCTGGGGACAGCCAACACCATGTCCTGCCTGGTCGAAGCGCTGGGCCTTACGGTGCCTGGAGCCGCCACCACCCACGCTGTGTACTCCCGCAAGCTGCGGGAGGCCAAGCTCTCTGGTATCACCGTTGTAAAGCAGGTGAAGGAGGGCATCCGTCCCAGGGATATCATCAAAGAGAACAGCTTTAAAAACATGCTGCGCGTCAACATGGCCATCGGCGGCTCCACAAACACCTGCCTCCACATCCCGGCCATTGCGGCGGAGTTTGGATACAGGATCACCCCTGAGGACTTTGAGACGGCCAGCCGCACCACCCCCCACCTGGTCAATGTGAAGCCCTCCGGAAAGTACTCCATGCTTCAGTTCGATGAGGCGGGCGGCGTGCCGGCCGTCATCCGGACCCTGGGGGAGAAGTTCCTCGACATGACGGCCATGACCGTCAACGGCATTCCTATCGGCGACTACCCGGTTCACAGCCACTCGGAATATTCTGACGTCATCACCACGCCGGATCATCCCTTACACAAGCAAGGCAGTATCGCTATTTTGAAGGGCAATCTGGCTCCGGAGGGCGCGGTCTGCAAGCAGAGCGCTGTGTGTGATCAGATGCGCGTCCACACCGGTCCGGCCCGGATCTTTGATTCGCAGGAAGAGGCCATTGAGGCCATGCAGCACAACCTGATCAAGAAAGGCGACGTGGTGGTCATCCGCTATGAGGGCCCGAAGGGCGGCCCTGGAATGCGTGAAATGCATGCCGCCATGACCACTCTGGTGGGCCTGGGGCTCTCGGACTCCACCGCTCTCATCACCGATGGCCGCTTCTCCGGCGCCACCCGCGGCCCGTGTGTAGGCCACATTTCTCCGGAAGCTGCGGTGGGCGGCCCCATCGGCCTGCTGAAAGACGGCGATGTGATCCACATCGACATCAACAGCCGAGAGATCTCTGTGGATATTTCCGATGAGGAGCTGGCCCGGCGTCGGGCCGAGTGGAAGCCAAAGCCTACCCAGGGCCATGGCAAATACCTCACCCGATACAGCAACCTGGTGGGCAGCGTCTGGGAGGGCGCCCAGCTCGCCGTGGATTTTGACCGGATTGATAAAAAATAAAAGGAGGAGACATTATGTTGGGTGTAATCGGTATCGTAGTAGCGCTGGCCCTGCTTATTTTTCTCATCTTTAAGGGCTGGCACATGGGTGTTGTGGCGCTCATTTCCTCTTTGGTTATCGTACTGACAAGCAAAATGGATGTTTGGCCTGCCTTTGCCGAAAGCTTTGCCGTCTCTTTTAAAAACTTTGCAGGCACCTGGTTTCTGATGTTTACACTGGGCGCGATTTTTGGCAAGATCATGGAGGACAGCGGTGCCTCTGTCTCAATCGCCAATGCCATTGTCCGGGCTGTGGGCAAGAAGAGAGTCATCCTAATCGTCCTGCTCACCACGCTGGTTCTCTCCTATGGCGGCATCGGCGTGTTCATCATTGCCTTTACCATGTATCCTATCTGCATGGCGCTTTTTAAGGAAGCTGACCTGCCCAAGTCCATCTTTCCCGGCCTGCTACTGGCTATCCCCGCCACCATCACCATGAGCTTTGCACCCGGCGTCCCCGCAGTGCAGAACATGATTCCTACCGAGACCTTCGGCACTACGATCTATGCCGCTCCTGTCATTGGCACCGTTACCTCCATAGCAATCTTTGTGATGGACTACGCATTCTATACCTGGGCCGCCAAACGCTGCGCGGCAAGGGGAGAACACTTTGTGGCCGGGCCTGATGACCACATCATCGACCTCAATGATGCCGAAGCAGTGAAGAACCTCCCCAGTCCCCTTGCTTCTTTCCTGCCCATTATCGTGCTCATCGTGTCCATCTTTGTCTTCATGAAACTGGTCTCTGTTTCCAATTACGCCGTGGTTCTGGGAATGGTTCTGGCCATCGTCCTTGCCCTGATTCTTTTCCGCGGCCGTCTGAAAGTCCGTGACGCCATGGGTGCCGGCATGAACAGCGGTCTCAACGCTCTTATGGTCACCTCTATGATTATGGGCTTCGGCGGTGTCGTAAAGGCTTCCCCCGCCTTCCAGTCCTGTGTGAACTGGCTGCTGGGCCTCCAAATGAACCCCATCCTGATGGCCTTCTTCTCCATCAACGTGATCTGCATGATCACCGGCTCCTCCTCCGGTGGCCTGAATATTTTTCTGGACACCTTGGGAGATTACATGCTCTCCACCGGCATCAATCCTCAGATCCTGCACCGACTGTGCTGCGCGGCTTCTGCCGGCCTGGACGCCATGCCCCACGCCTCCGGTGTGGTCCTGGCCAACTCCGTGGCCAAGACTGAGATGAAGAACACCTATAAATACACCTTTGTCTCCCAGTGCATCATTCCCATCATCGCATTCTGGCTTGGCGTGCTTTTGTATTCTTTCGGCCTGTGCTGATTGATTTTCTCCCGGGTTCCGCAATATGCTTATTGCCCGGGGCCCGGGAGAATTCCATTTGGAAAGGAAGATCTTCATGACCAAACTAGATTGTGTCATCAAAAACGGCCATGTTGTGGATCCGGCCCGCGGTCTGGACTGTGTTTCCGACATCGCCATCGTAAACAACAAGATTGTGGAGCTGCCTGCGGAATATGAGGCGCTCCGGATCGTGGATGCCTCAGGCTGCTATGTCTTCCCCGGCTTGATCGACTTCCACGCCCATGTTTTCCGTGCGGGTAGCGGCGTGAGCGTCCGTCCAGATTATCTGCTGGCCACCGGGGTGACCGCCGCCGTCGATGCCGGTACCGCCGGCTGCTCCAACTTTGAGGCATTTTATTCCAGTACGGTGGTCCCCAGCCAGATCCGCATGAAAAGTTATCTCAATATGTACGGTTCCGGGCAGACCGACTACAACATCATCGAAAAATTTGACGTACCCGAATTCCGGCCCCTGGCCATCCGCCGATTGGTGGAGAAATACCGCGACAATATCCTGGGCCTCAAAATCCGGATGAGCGAGGGCGTCGCCGTCGATATGGCAGCCATGGACTATACCATGGAGCTGGCCGGAGAGCTTGGCATCGGCGTCTGTGTACACGTAAGCCGTCCCCTGGTCCCGCTGGATGAGATCGTAAGCCGGCTGCGTCCGGGAGACATCTATTGCCACATGTATCAGAACGTGGGCATTGACAACATCCTTGACAAGGCCACCGGGAAGATTAAGCGCTCCATGCTGGAGGCCCGTGAACGGGGGGTCATTTTCGATGCCGCCAACGGAAAGATGAACTTCAATATCAACACCTGTAAAGAGGCCGTCTCCCAGGGCTTTTGGCCCGATGTGATCTCCAGCGACTGGCTGAGTGATAAGTACAACTTCTCGCCCTATACCAAGAACCTCATGTTCATCGTCACCAAGTACCTCCAGTTGGGTATGCCGCTGAATCAGGCCCTGGCCGCAGTTACCTCCACTCCCGCCCGGCTGATGCATATGGAGGGCAGGATCGGGACTCTGGCCCCCGGCGCCTACGCAGATATCTCGATTTTTAAGGTGATCGACAAGAAAGCCCGGCACCTGGACTTTGACGGTGCGCCCTTTGAGACAGACAGGCTGTTCATCCCCCAGATGGTCATCAGCGACGGTGAATTTGCCTTCTGCCAGGCCGACTTCGCCCTGATTTAACCCAATACACTGATTTCCGGACATTCAGAAGCAACATTTATTATGAAGTGCGCCATCCCCCGATACAGGGTCTGCCCCCTGTATCGGGGCTTTTTACTTGGATACGCCCCGATGCAGGCGGTGGCGTTGGTCCGGATCTTCTATCGGCTTAAGGTGAAAACCTGCTTTTACTTAATGTGTCATGAATAATGGCCATTTTTCTGTGGCGTAGACATATCGCACCGACAGGCGGGCATTGATTCGTAAAGAACAGCAGTGAAAGCCTCTAAAACGGAGTCAAAAATAATTGTCGCTCCATTGTGCGATACGGCCACGCCGCTCTGCCTGCGAACACTACTGTTCTTGCTGCCCTCAAAGACAGAATCATCCTGAACGGAATATTGCCCCGTGACCCCATTTCCACATCTGCCCCGGCGGATGTGGAAATTGGATCACTTTCTTACGGGATCTCAACCGCTCCTGTTTGCGGCCGCTCATGCAGATCCGTCCCCAGCCCGGGAATCCGGTGAAGTGCGCGGCGGCAGACGGGCAAGTCCTCCCCGCGGGTGGGGACCGCTTCTTTTTTTGTGTCTGCGACGCAAGCTGCTCCGTGTTCCCGGGAGCGCCTCTGCTCCGTTAAAAAAGCCCCCATTCGTTAGACGGCAAGGTATACCGACGAACAAATGGGGGCAGTCCGATCCGCCGTCCCGGAACGCTTTTTCTCAGCCTTCCAGCTTCAGGTCGCCCTCTTTGATCCAGCCGATGTGCCGGAAAAAGAGGCCAAACAGCCAGGTGAGCAGAGCGGGGAGGACAAAGGAGATGAGGAGCAGACCCAGCCAGTCGAAAGCCCCGGGGAGGATGGCGGCGGCTCCGTTGGCAAGCGCTTTTTCGCTGGGGTTGACCCAGCCGGTCCAAACGCCCAGCTGGCCGCACAGGCCGCAGGTACCCATGCCGGAGTTGATGGGCGCGCCGTTCATCTGAAGGCGGAACAGGCAGGTGGCCAGCGGCCCGGTGATGGCCGAGGTGAGGATGGGAGGGATCCAGATGCGGGGGTTTTTCACGATGTTGCCCATCTGGAGCATGGAGGTGCCCAGACCCTGGCTCACCAGTCCGCCCCAGCGGTTTTCCCGAAAGCTCATGACGGCGAAGCCCACCATCTGGGCACAGCAGCCGGCCACGGCGGCTCCGCCGGCCAGACCGGTCAGGCCCAGCACCGAGCAGATGGCGGCGGAGGAGATGGGCAGCGTAAGCGCGATGCCCACCAGTACGGAGACCAGCATTCCCATCCAGAAGGGCTGCAGCTCGGTGGCCCGCATGATGAGCAGGCCGAAGGCGCTGGCGGCGCCGCCGATGGGGGGCGCGATGACCCAGGCCAGGCCGATGCCTACCAGAATGGTGACGATGGGAGTCACCAAAATGTCCACCTTGGTCTCCTTGCTCACAGCCTTGCCGCACTCGGCGGCCAGAATGGCCACAAAGAGAACGGCCAGGGGGCCGCCGGCACCGCCCAGAGCATTGCAGGCGTAGCCCGCCGTCACCAGGGAAAAGAGGACCAGCGGAGGGGCCTGGAGGGCGTAGCCGATGGCCACCGCCATGGCCGGGCCGGACATGAAGGAGGCCAGGCCGCCGATGGTGTAGCCCACCTCGTTGATGGTGATGACCCGGGCGGTGAGAAAGCCGATGTGGAACTGGCTGCCCAGGGTGTTGAGGATCGTGCCGATGAGCAGAGAGGCGAACAGCCCCTGTGCCATGGCCCCCAGGGCATCCACGCCGTACCGCCTGGCCGAGATCACAATGTTTTTTCGCTTCAGGAAGGCTTGAAAACCGCTCATAAAAAGACCCCGTTTCTTCATATGTAAATAGGACAAGGCATGTGTCATGACACGTGCCTTGTCCTATTATAACGACTGCTGGAGATTTGTCAATCGTTCCCGGAGATTTTTTCACACATAGCCCAGCAGGCCGCGGACGGAGACCTCACCGGCAGATATGATCTCCTCCCGGCCGTCCGGCCGCCGCACCCGGAGGGAGAAGTCGTCCTCCACGCCCAGCGCTGTGGCCCGGAGCTCGCTGCCGGGCTGCAGGATCCGCACCTCCCGGCCCACGGTGAGGCAGCGGCGGCGGTATTCCTCCAGCCAAGACTCTTTTTTCTCCGGAAAGTCGGCGCACAGCCGGTCCAGCTCGGCCAGCAGAGCGGCCGCCACCTCCGCCCGGCGGGGCGGGTGTTCCAGATACTGGCCCAGGGAGGTGGCGATGTCCGCCAGCTCCGCTCCGAAGTCCTCCGCGGTTTGGCTGACGTTGACGCCGATGCCCACCGCCACATAATCCAGAGCTCCGCTCTCCCCCTCCATGCCCAGCTCCGTGAGAATGCCGCAGAGTTTTTTCCCGTCCAGAAGAATGTCGTTGGTCCATTTGATGCCGCACTGGAGCCCGGTGAGGGCCTCCACCGCCCGGCAGACCGCCACCGCCGTCCAGGCAGTGATCTGGCTGACCTCGGCGGGTGTCACCGGGGGGCGCAAAAGGGTGGTGAGATAGAGCCCCTTCCCCGGCAGGGACTGGAAGGACCGCCCCCGGCGGCCCTTTCCTCCGGTCTGCTCTCCGGCGATCACCGCCAGACCGCCGGGGGCCCCGCTGGCAGCCCGGCGCTTAGCCTCATCGTTGGTGGAGTCCACCCGCTCCAGACAGATCACCTGATTTCCAACGCGTCCATCGGGCCGGATCAGTTCCCCCGGAGAGAGCACGTCGGGAGAGGCCATCAGCCGGTAGCCGCGGCCGGGCAGGGAGTCCACCACGTATCCCTCCTCCCGGAGCGCTTCCACTGCCTTCCACACCGCCGCCCGACTCACGGCCAGCGTGTGGCTCATAGCCTCTCCGGAGAGGGGCCGGTCAGCCTCCTTCAACAGGCGCAGGATATCGTCCTTCCGCATGCAACGCCCTCCTTTCCTTTTTCTTAGTCTACCCGGGAACAAAATAGCTGTCAACCAAAAGTAAAAAATAGTTTACATTTCTGTGAGCCTGTGCTATTCTGCTTGTAAACTAAAAACAGAAAGAGGTTTACAATATGAGAAATCAGACCCGGTTCCTGGTGCTCAGCGCCCTGTTTGCCGCGTTGACCGCCGTTGGCGCCTTCATTCGCCTTCCCCTGGGGGCGTTGTCCCTCACCCTGCAGTTCCTCTTTACCGCGTTGGCGGGCGTGATGCTGGGGCCCAGGTGGGGGGCGGTCTCCCAGGCGGTCTATGTGGCGCTGGGCCTGGCGGGCCTGCCGGTGTTTACCCAGGGCGGCGGCTTGGGCTATGTGTTTCAGCCCAGCTTCGGTTTTCTGCTGGGCCTGATCCCTGCCGCGGCGGTCATCGGCGCGCTGGCCGGGAAGGACGGCGCGGTCCGCAAGGTGGTCCCGGCCTGTCTGGCGGGACTGGCGGCGCTCTATCTGGTGGGGCTTCCCTATATGGGGCTTATTCTCAACGGGTACCTGGGGAAAGGGCTGCCGGTGTGGACGATCGTAAAGACCGGAATGCTCATTTACCTGCCCGGCGATTTTCTGAAGATCGCCGTTACGGCGGTGGTGGCTCCCGCGCTTTGCCGGGCGGTGAAGCGGGCATAACCGGCCACCCTGTCCCATATAGTATGGTATCAACGCGGCCCCGGTCTGCCCGGGGGCCGAAGAAAGGCGGGGGATACCATGCCCTATGAGGAACTGAAGCCCGAGGCGGCGCACCACCTGATCCTGGAGGACAGGGAAAAGCTGACGGTGTCCGGGGTGGAGGAAGTGGAGAGCTTCGACGAGAACACCATCGTCATGGATACGGCCCAGGGGATCCTGATCGTCCGGGGAGAGGATCTGCACATCGAGAAGCTGAGCCTGGACGGCGGGGATCTGAAGGTGGAGGGGACGGTGGAGTCCCTGACCTATGAGGATGACCGCCGGGAGAAAGGCGGTTTCTTCGCCCGGCTGCTGCACTGATATGGCGGTCTCGGTCACCGGCCAGGCCCTGGCCTTTCTGGGCGCACTGGCGCTGGGGGCTGCCCTGGGACTTTTGTACGACATCTTCCGTGTCCTGCGGGTACGGCTGCCCTGGAAGCTGTTGGGGGCGGTCCTCGATCTGCTGTTCTGGCTGGCGGTGACCGCCGCCCTGTTCGTCTACTCCGTTGCCGCGGGGGACGGAGAGGTGCGGGTGTATCTGACAGTGGGGGTCTTTGCGGGGGGCGTCCTCTATTTTCTTATCCTCAGTCGGTTTACCTTGAAAATTGGTTATGCATTGGCCGATCTTTTGGCATTTTTGGGTAAAATGTGCCTCCTTCCATTGAAATTAGCAGGAAATTTGGGCAAAAAAATTTACAAGAAAGCAAAAAAAACCTTCCATTATTGCCGGAAATGGTATAAAATAAAAGCCAGTGTAGGTGAAATGGATCGTAAGTCCCGGACCGGGGATGCGCGGGGAGGAGGCAAAGCCGCGTATGAAAATAAAAAAGGCCGGCTTTCTCACAAAGCTCGTGGTCCTGCTGCTGCTCGTGGCGGCGTCAGTGTGCCTGCTCCGGATGCGGGGTCAGATCGCGGCGGCCCAGACCGAGCGGGACGGATTGAAGACGCAGGTAGCCGAGCAGACCCAGGTCAATGCAGACCTGAAAGACGCCGTGGAAAACAGCGGCGACACCCAGCGGCAGGCCGACATCGCCCGGGATAAGCTTGGGCTGGCCGCACCGGGAGAAAAAGTCATTATTTTCACCGACTGAGGAGAACTCTGCCGCTCAGGCGGCATAGGAAATGCTTGAAGGAGGACATGTCTGTCAGTATGGAGTTTGGTGTTGGTTCTGTTATAGAGGGAAAAGTCACCGGGATCACGAAATTCGGCGCGTTTGTCTCCCTGCCCGAAGGTAAGTCTGGTTTGGTGCACATCTCCGAGATCGCGTATACTTACGTGAATGATGTCAAGGACTATCTGCAGGAGGGGCAGGATGTCAAGGTCAAGGTCATCGGCATTGATGAGAACGGCCGCATCAATCTCTCCATTAAGAAGGCTCAGGACCCTCCTCCCCGTCCGGCGGCGCCCCGGCAGGGCGGCGGACGTCCCGGCGGCGGTGGGCGTCCCATGGGCTTTACCGGGCAGCGCAAGCCTGCGGAGCCGACTACCTTTGAGGATCGACTCAAGCAGTTCATGCAGTCTTCGGACAGCAAGCTCTCTGAAATGAAGATGAATGAGCGCAAGGGCAGCCGCAGAGGCGGCAGAAAATAAAAAGCGATCCCCGGTGGAATTTTCCACCGGGGATTTTTTCTTGGGGGAGGAGACGGGTCACACCCGCTCGCCCACCACCTGCGCTTTGATGAGGTTGGTCGTGCCCCGTTCATTCATGGGCACACCGGCGGTGATGACAACGGTGTCGCCGGTATCGATGACACCCTCCTTCCGGGCGCACTCCACACACAGGGAGAACAGCCGGTCAGTGGAGTCCACAGAGCCGTAGAGGTAGGGGTGTACGCCCCAGGTAATGGCCAGCTGGCGGCGCACTTTCTCGGTGGTCGTCAGGGCAATGATGGGGCAGGCGGGCTTGAAGCGGGAGATGGCCCGGGCGGTATGGCCGGAGGTGGTGGCAGCCAAAATGGCCTTGGCTTCCAGATCCATGGCGGTCATGCAGCAGGTGTGGCTGATGGCTCGGTTGATGGAGTGGGGGATCCCGCTCTGGAAGTCATACTTGCGCAGGAACCGGCCCCAGTAATTGGTGGCGCCCTCAGCGGCCATCACGGTGGCCACCATGGTCTCCAGCGCCTCGATGGGGTACTTGCCGGAAGCGGTCTCTCCGGAGAGCATGACGCAGGAGGTGCCGTCGAAAACGGCGTTTGCCACGTCGCTCACCTCTGCGCGGGTGGGCCGGGGGTTGCGGATCATGGAGTCCAGCATCTGGGTGGCGGTGACAACGGCCTTTCCGGCGGCAATGCACTTGGAGATCATTTCCTTCTGAATGACGGGGACCTCGCAGGCGGGGATTTCCACGCCCAAGTCGCCCCGGGCTACCATGATTCCGTCCACCACGTCCAGGATCTCGTCGAAATTGTCTACGCCTTCCCGGTTTTCGATCTTGGCGATGACCCGGATCTCCTCTCCGCCCCACTTGGCCAGCTCGGCGCGGATGTCGGTGACGTCGCTGGCCTTGCGGATGAAGGAGGCGGCAATAAAGTCGTAATCGTTTTCCGCGGCGAACTTCAGGTCCTCCCGGTCTTTGTCGGTGAGTGCGGGAAGCTGAATGCTGGTATCAGGGATGTTGATGGACTTGTTGTTGGACAGGCCGCCGCCGGTGACCACGGTGCAGCGGATATCCTGCCCCTGAATGGAGTCCACGCTCAACTCGATCAGGCCGTCGTCAATCAGAATGCGGGTGCCTTTTTCCACCTCGTTGTGGAGATTGGCGTAAGTGACGGACACATGGGCGCTGTCGCCCTCCACATCCTGGGTGGTGAGAACAAACTTGTCCCCCTCAGTCAGGGTGATGGGACCGTCTTTAAACGTCTTGATGCGGATCTCGGGGCCTTTGGTGTCCAGCATGGCGGCCACCGGGCGGCCCAGCTCATCCCGGACGCGGCGCAGGCGGGTCAGGGTGGCAAGGTGGCTTTCGTGGGTGCCATGGGAGAAGTTGAAGCGGGCACAGTTCATGCCGGAGAGGATCAGCTTGCGGATCATGTCCTCGCTGTCCACCGCAGGGCCCAGAGTGCAGATGACCTTTGTCTTTCTCATGTCCATTCCGATACTACCTCCGTCGGAGTTCAGTTTGTTTTATTCTTCACGCAGTCCGGCCTTATCATACTATAATTGTGCAAAAATAGGAAGCGGCAAAACCACCAAAAAGGGGTGGGTTTGCCGCCGGTGGTCGGACAAATTTCGGCGCTTTTTCCATATGGAAGGACAGGCGGAAGAGTGTGCCTTCAGCGCTTCCGCAGGGCGGCAAACGCCAGGGCGACCCCGGTGCAGGCGGAGAGCAGGCAGAGCAGGAGCATCCAGGAGGCGCCGGCCCCCGCAGACAGACCGGCATCCAGTGCCGAGCCTGCCAGAAGGCTCCCCAGAACTCCGCCCAGACCGTTGGAGGCCACCATCATCAGGGTCTGGCCCCGCACTTCGTCGGCGGGTGGGACCGACTCGCTGACAAAGTACACCGAGGCGGGGGTGAATACCCCGTAGCCCAGCATTTGCAGCGGCTGGGCCAGGAGGATAAAGCCAACCGACGGGGCCAGGAAAAGGGCGAGTGCCTTCACCGCGGAAAAAAACAGGCTGAGCACCAGCAGACGGTCGCTGCCTGCGCCCCGCCGTTGGAGCCTGGCGAAAATGATGGAGCCCGGCAGCTCTGAGGCGGCCATGAGAAAAAGAGCCAGACCCAGCTGCTCGGCGCCGCCGCCTTTGGCCTGGAGAATGTTGATCAGGAAGTTGGACAGGGGGAGCAGGGCGGTGATGCTGAAGAGAATGGCCAGGAGCATAAAAGAAAAACGCGGATTGCTCCTCAGGATCTCTAATATGGAGTGTGGGGCTGCCCCCTCCGCGGGAGCAGTCTCGGGAGAGAGGGCGCAGACGGGGAAGGACTGCACCAGAGCGATTTCCAGCACCATGAGCCCGGCATGGATCAACAGCACGCTCTCCACCCCCAGCCGCTTGACCGTCATGCCTAAAAAGATACAGGTGACAGCATAGGCCAGAGAGCCGATGCCCCGGCCCAGGCTGTACCGAATAGGGATCCCGGCACGGATGAACTGAATGGCCATGGCGTCCATGAGCGGGTAGGAGGAGATCTCAAAACCGCCCAGTACCACAAAAACCACCGCCGTGGGGAGAAACCCCATGCCGGGAAGAAGGGTAAACGCCAGACTCACCACCAGGGAAAGGAGGAGAGAGAGGTTTACGATGGCCTTGAGGGGGACATTGGGGTGACGGTCTGCCCAGCCCCCCAAAAGAGGCTGCAGAACAATGCCTGCCAGACAGCGCACGGCGATGAGAACGCCGATCTGGCTGTTGGTAAAGCCCCGGCCCTGGAGCAGAGCGGCCTGATAGCCGCAGATGGCGGCAAACATGGCCCAGAATCCCGATTGCAGAGCGATATAGTGGAAGTCCAGCCTCCGGGTGTCCGGGGAGTTCATCGGCGTCATCGGGCCTCCTGTTTCTGCACGGCCAGAGCGGCGGCCCGGGCGGTGGGAAGATAGGGGAAGAGGGGATCCACCTGCAGAGAGCTGGCCGTGTTCATCACGATCACCAGATCGGGCTTCAGCCAGCGGAGATATTCCATCATGTCCTCCTGGTCCCCGTTGAAGTTCCGGGGGTCCACCGCCATGACTTCCCCGGAGACCAGGGAGAGGAAGGGGGTGAGGGCGCAGCCGAAGGAGTCCCGGAGGATGAGGACGCGGGGGGCGTTGGGGGCGTTGTGATTCACTGCCCGTGAGAGAAGATAATCGTCTCCGGCGTAGATAGTGTAGGGGTTGGTGTCGTAATAGCCTGTCTGGGCCAGCCGTTCGGGAAAGAGGAGGCTGGTGACAAAGGGGCCCTCCCGCTCAATGCCGCTCATGGGCACAGTGTAGGTGAAGGAGGTGGAGAAGGTGGGGGACCAGATCTCAATGCCGTCCGTTCCGGCGTAGAGCGTGCCCACCCGCTTGCCCTGGCTGCCCAAAAACACACCGTCAAAGACCGTGCGGGTAAAGGAGTCGGGATCGGTGAGCATCTCATCGTCGGCCAGGGAAAAGCCGTAGTCGGCGGCCAGTTTTTCGCAGAGGGTCTGGTAACCCAGGAAGGCTCCCGCCGGGGTCCAGTGGTGGTCGGTGTGGAAGAAAAGTTCTCCCAGGGCGTCGGGCCTCTCCGCGGCCGCAGCCCGGAAGGCCGGGCGGAGATCCAGTGTGTCCACGCCGCATCGGGAGAGAGCGGCGAGGACCTGATCGGCCTCGGCCCCGGAATAGTCGGAGATGCCGTCGGGGAGCGGGGCCATGTCCAGCTTGGAGGGGGCCTGGACGTAAAGAACAGGGGTCTGAAACTCGGCCTCCACCCGTTGGGCAAACGCCGATAGTTCGTCGGCCCGGACGGTCATGTCCCGGGGCTGGGCGTTCAGGTCCGCGAAGGTGAGCACTTCGTCGGTGAGCTTGACCACGGTGTATTTGGGGTCCGGGTCCTCCACCACCCGGTGGAGCAGAAGCCGTTGGGCCCCGCCGTAAAGCTGGATAAAAGTGTGTTCCCGGTCCAAAAGGTCGTTGATGGCGGGCTCTGCCCCGCCGATCAGGTCCTCGACCCCACCGGAAAAATCGGGCAGGGAGAGGGGACGTCCCTGCCGGATGGCGTGCGCGGCGGACCGATCCGGCCTGGCAGGGACAGCGGAGCGGCGGACGCCGTCCTTTCGGACAGCGGTCAATGCGGCGGGGGATGGTTTGACGGCGTCCCGGAACCCGGCGGGCCGGGGCAGGAGCCCCAGGCACAGGAAGATCACCGCCGCGGCCAGTCCGGTCAGGAAGAGCAGGGCAGTGTAGGTGTTGCGGCGGGCGGACATGGCGGTACCTCCTTCCTCAGGCGAGACATTGTTAAAAATGGAAATAGATAAACGGGTTGTAGGTCCCCTTCACCAGCCAGCACACAGAGAGCACGCCTACCGCGGTCAGCCCCAGCGCATACAGCAGATCCCACAGGGGGGAGAGGTCCAGACCAAAGGGACGGAGCCTGCGGAAGGCTTTGCCCAGCGCCTGGGCGGTGGGGAAGGAGAAAAAGACTGCCAGCGCCAGGATGACGGCGTTTTCCCGCAGATAAAGTCCGCTCAGCCCCCCGTCGCCGCCGCTGCCGTTCAGCCCCATCATCGCCAGAAAGAATTGACCGGCGTAGGAGAGCGTATCGGCGCGGAAGAGCATCCACAGGAAGTTGACCGCCAGGAACGTGCCGGCCCATTGAAAAGGGGCGGGCCAGTTTTTCCCCAGGCGGCGGAACTTTTCCAGATAGAGCAGGCAGAAATAGAGGAGGCCCCACAGTACGAAGGTCCAGTTGGCCCCGTGCCAGATCCCGGTGAGGAGCCAGACCAAAAAAAGGTTGCGGATGTGTTTTCCCCGCTCCACGCGGTTGCCTCCCAGGGGAATGTACACATAGTCCCGAAACCAGGTGGACAGGGAGATGTGCCATCGCCGCCAGAACTCGCTTATCGAGCGGGCGGCATAGGGGTGTTCAAAGTTTTCCCGGAACCGGAAGCCGAACATCAGACCCAGGCCGATGGCCATGTCTGAATAGCCAGAGAAGTCGTAGTAGATCTGAAAGGTGTAGCAGAGGGAGCCCAGCCAGGCCAGGGGGACGGACAGACCGGCGGGGTCCATGGCAAACACCCGGTCAGCCACCACCGCCGCTTGATTGGCGATGAGTACTTTTTTCCCCAGGCCGGTGAGGAACCGGACACACCCTTCGGAGAAGTCCGCCCAAGTCTCCTGCCGATGGGCGATCTGTCCGGCGACGTCGGCGTACTTGACGATGGGGCCTGCGATCAGCTGGGGGAAAAAGGAGATATAGAGTCCCAGATCCAGAGGGGAACGCTGGACCTCCGCCCGATCCATGGCCACATCCAGAACATAGCTGAGCGCCTGAAAGGTGAAAAAGGAGATGCCGATGGGGAGCTCAATGACCGGCACTTGGAGCCCAAGCCCCAGGGTGTTAAGGGATTCCACCGTAAAGACCAGGTACTTGAATACAAACAGCAGACCCAGGTTGCAGCCGGCGGATACCGCAATGGGGAGCGTGAGGTACCGGCATTGCCGCTTCCGGCGGTGGACCCAGCGGCCGAAGCCGTAATTCATCCAGATGGACAGCAGCATCACCAGCACGAAACGGGGTTCTCCCCAGGCGTAAAAGAACAGGGAGGAAATCAGGAGAAAGAGGTTTTGCCTCCGCCGCATGCCGCGCATGACCACATAGTAGCCCAGCAGGACGACCGGGAGAAAAGCGAAGAGAAAAACAGAACTGGAAAAGAGCACGGCGGAGACCTCCTTCCTGAAAGACAATTCAAATATCATATTTTCTGATCCCGTTTTCATTGGAGGTCAGGCCCGAACGCCCTCAAGCCACCCCGATGCAAAATCGGACGCAAAGCCTCTGTCAAAGGTTTTTCAGCTTTTTCTCTCTTTGTGCGCAAGCAAAGCCGTTGTCAAAGACTTCCCGGCTTTTTTCCTCTCCGTGAGCAATCAGAGCCGCTGTCAAGGCTCTCTTTGCCTGCTTTCTCTCTCGAGAGAAAGCAGGTCAGGTGAGCCAGCGGCCCAGGAAGGGGAGCTTGGAGAGGAGCCAGGAGACGAGAAAGGAGGCGAAAAACACCGCCGCCGCCAGCACGGGAACGGCCAGGGCCGGGGCAAAGGAGAGGGTGGTGATGCCGAAATGGCGCAGGAGCATAAGGAAGAGATCGTGGACCAGATACATCCCGAAAGAGACCCGGGCCGCCGTGTTTAGGCTCTGGCGGCGGGAGCGCTCCTCGCTCACCCCCAGCACATAGCGGAAGAGCACAAAGACAGCCACGGCGAAGCAGACCACATTGGGGGCAAAGTAACCGTACAGGGTGTCGTCCAGACCGCCGGCCCGCAGGGAGAGCGCCCGGGTGCCCCACACGGCGGCAAAAGCCCCCAGCGCGCCCAGAATGTAAATAACAGCCTCGGTCAGCCGTCCAATGGTGAATTCCTTCAGGTAATAGCCCGCCACATAGAAGCCCGCATAGCCCAGCACTGCCTGGAGGGAGAGCCTGTCATACCAGACCCGGAGGACGGCGGTGGCGTTGGGCCAGAGCCGGAAGGCGGTGGGCAGCAGGGAGGCGAAGAGAAAGCAGAGGAGGAAGAGCCAGAGAAAATCGCCCCGTCCCGCGCCCCGGACAAACGCCCGGAGCACCGGGGTGATGAGATAAAGCCCCAGGATCATGAAGAGAAACCACAGGTGGTAGTGGGTGTTTCCCCGGAGCACGCCCAGCAGGGCGGATTGAACGCTGTCCCAGTTGAGCGGCTTCCCGGCTTCCCAAAGCTCGGCCAGAGCGTAGACGCCTCCCCAGAACAGCAGGGAGATGAAAATGCGCAGGGCGTTGTGGAAGAGCAGTTTGGGCAGGGGGAGAGAGCGCTTGGGGTCCAGAAGGAACATGCCCGAGAGCATGACAAAGACTGGTACACACCAGCGTACCAGTCCGTCATAGAGATTGAACACATCCCAGGCCGGGGAACCAACCGAAACGGATCCCAGCTGACTGCCCGCCAGATGGAGCACGATGACCGCCAGGGTGGCGAAGGAGCGCAGCAGATCGGCGTAGGCCACGCGGCCGTCCAGCTTCTGGGCCATTACTTCTTTTCCGGGACGATCTCGATCCAGTAGCCGTCCGGATCCTCAATGAAGTAAATGCCCATGGCCTTGTTCTCAAAGCAGATGCAGCCCATGGCCTCGTGCCTGGCGTGGGCCTCGGCCAGATCGGATACCGTAAAGGCCAGGTGGAACTCGCCCTCCCCCAGGTCGTAAGGCTCCTTCCGCGCGGCCAGCCAGGTCAGCTCCAGGGTGAAGCTGCCGGCGTCGTCCCCCAGGTAGACCAGCCGGAAGGGCCCCAGATCGTTTTCCCCGGCCTTCTCCCGGACCACGGTCAGCCCCAGCGCCTTTTTATAAAAGGCGAGGGATTTCTCCAGGTCCAGCACGTTAAAATTCACATGGTTGAATCGAAACATGGGCGGTTGCTCCTTTTCTCACAGAAATCGGGTGTATTTTATCACAACGGCGAGGGAGATACAAGCAAAACAGGCGCCGATGTTCAGACCGGCTCCCCGGTCAGGCGCTCCCCGGAAACGCCGGTGATGCGCACCGGACGCTCCACATTGTGCAGCCCCTGCCCGGAGACGGCCACCTCCGTGTAGTTGGGGGCGTGGCCCCGCCAGAGCCCGTCCTTTTCCTCTTCAAAAAGGACGGAGAGCGTCCGGCCGACCTGTTCTTCCAGATAGAGCCGCCGCAGTTCTTCCGCGACGGCGCGGGCCCGGCGGGCCCGCTCCTCCTTCACCGCCCGGAGCACCTGCCCCGGCATTTTGGCGCCCGGGGTGCCCTCCCGGCGGGAGTAGGGGAAGATGTGCATGGCGGAAAAGGCGCACCGGCGCAGGAAGGCCAGGGTGGCCTCAAACTCTTCCTCGGTCTCCCCGGGGAAGCCGACGATGAGGTCGGTGGTGATCCCGGGCCGGTCAAAGAATTCCCGGAGTAATGAAACGCTCTCATAATACCGCGCGGAATCGTATTTCCGGTTCATCCGCTTCAGGGTGGCGTCACAGCCCGACTGCATGGACAGGTGGAAGTGGTCGCACAGGTTGGGCAGTGCGGCGGCCCGGCGGCAGAAGTCGGCGGTGATGGTCCGGGGCTCCAGGCTTCCCAGCCGCACCCGGCAGCCGGGGGCGGCGGCGCAGATGGCCTCGATGAGGTCGATGAGGGAGGTACCGTCCCGGAAGTCCTGCCCCCAGGAGGAGATCTCGATGCCGGTGAGCACCAGCTCCCGATAGCCCTCTTCCGCCAGGCGGCGGGCCTGGCCGGCGGCGTCGGCCAGGGGCAGGGAGCGCACCGGTCCCCGGGCGTAGGGGATGATGCAGTAGGAGCAGAAGTTGACGCAGCCGTCCTCCACCTTCAGCATGGCCCGGGTGCGGCCGGCCAGGCCCCCTGCGGGGAGCTCCTCAAAGCTCCGCTGGGACATGATATTGCCCACGGTGACCAGCGGTTCCGGCCCGTCGGAGGAAGCGGCGGCGCGGGCGGCGGCCAGACGCTCCAGATCGTCCAGAAAAGGGAGCCGCCCCGCGGTGCCGGAGACCAGATCCACCCCCAGAGCAGCCACCGCCTGGGGATCGGTCTGGGCGTAGCATCCGCAGACCCCCACCACGGCGGCGGGGTTGTATTTCCGGCACCGGCGGATGGCCTGCCGGGACTTGTGATCGCTGACGGCGGTGACGGTACAGGTGTTGATGATATAGGCGTCGGCGGGGCCCTCGAAGGGGACCAGTGCGTGGCCCCGAAGGGTCAGCTCGGTCTCGATGGCCTGGGTCTCGTACTGATTGACCTTACAGCCCAGGGTGTAGATGGCTATCTTCATGAAAATCGTCCTCTTGAACAACAGTCTTGATGTGGTGTATAATAACACAATATCAATTTATTATAGCGGAGAATGGGCGGCTTGTACAGAGCGAAGGCGGGCCGCGGGAGGAGAACATTTTTATGGCCAGCCATTTTTTTGCCCTCATCGCCCGGATGCGGTATATCGACCGTTGGGGGCTGATGCGCAATACCCGCCCGGAGAATCTGCAGGAGCACTCCCACATGGTGGCGGTGCTGGCCCACGCCCTGGCGGTGATCGGAAGGGACCGGTTCGCCTCGGCGGTGGATCCCAACGAGGCGGCAGTGGCAGCACTCTACCACGACGCCCCAGAGATCCTCACCGGCGACCTGCCCACCCCGGTGAAGTACGATAATCCCGCGATCCGGGACGCCTACAAGGCGGTGGAGTCGGTGGCGGCGGACAAGCTGCTCTCCCTGCTGCCGGATGAGCTGCGTCCGGCCTTTGACCCCTATGTGCGGGAGGAACTGGAGCCGGAACTGCTGCGGGTGGTGAAGGCCGCCGACAAGCTCTCGGCCTACCTGAAGTGTCTGGAGGAGCTGAAGGCGGGCAACGCCGAGTTCCGTCAGGCCGCCGGCCAGACCCGGGCCGCCCTGGAAAAGATGGAGCTGCCCGCGCTGGATTATTTTATGGAAGAATTTTTGCCCGGCTTTACCCTGACGCTGGATGAGCTGCAATAAAAGGAGGAGTTTGACATGAGAGCCATTGTAACGGTCATCGGAAAGGATCAGGTGGGCATTATCGCCCGGGTCTGCGCCCTGCTCGCTGAGCAGGGGATCAACGTGCTGGACATCAGCCAGACCATTTTACAGGAGTATTTTACCATGATCATGCTGGTGGACGCCTCGGCGTCCAAGGTTCCCTTTGCCCAGCTGGTGTCTCTGCTGGAGGCCGAGGGCAGGGAACAGGGCCTGGTCATCCACGCCCAGCGGGAAGATATCTTCAACGCCATGCATCGGATCTGAGGGCGGAGATATGGCTATGTTTAACAGTAATGAGATCCTGGATACCATCCACATGATCGACCAGCAGCACCTGGACGTGCGCACCATCACCATGGGCATCTCCCTGCTGGATTGCGCCGACCCCGACCCCAGGGCCGCCTGCCGGAAAATCTACGACAAGATCACCCGCTCGGCCAAGGATCTGGTCAGGACCGGCGAGGACATTGAGGCCGAGTTCGGCATTCCCATCGTCAACAAGCGCATCTCGGTCACGCCCATCGCCCTGGTGGCGGGGGCCTCCCGGACCGAGGACTATGTTCCCTTCGCCGTGGCCCTGGACAAGGCCCGGGCCGAGACCGGCGTCAACTTCGTGGGCGGCTTTTCCGCTCTGGTGCAGAAGGGCATGACCTCCGCCGACCGGAACCTCATCCGCTCCCTCCCCGAGGCATTGGCGGCCACCGAACTGGTGTGCGGGTCGGTGAACGTGGGTTCCACCAAGGCGGGCATCAACATGGACGCCGTCGCCCTCATGGGCCGGACCATCAAGGAGCTGGCCGCCCGCACCGCCGATCAGGACGGCTTCGGCTGCGCCAAGCTGGTGGTGTTCTGCAACGCCGTGGAGGACAACCCCTTTATGGCGGGCGCGTTCCACGGGGTGTCCGAGGGCGACCGGGTCATCAACGTGGGGGTCTCCGGCCCCGGCGTGGTGCACCACGCGCTCCAGAGCGTGAAGGGACAGCCCTTCGACGTAGTGGCCGAGACCATTAAAAAGACGGCCTTCCGCATCACCCGGATGGGACAGCTGGTGGCGCAGGAGGCCTCCCGGCGGCTGGACGTGCCCTTCGGCATCGTGGACCTGTCCCTGGCCCCCACTCCCGCCGTGGGGGATTCGGTGGCCCGCATTCTGGAGGAGATGGGCCTTGAGACCTGCGGCACCCACGGCACCACCGCCGCCCTGGCCATGCTGAACGACGCGGTGAAGAAGGGCGGCGTGATGGCCTCCTCCCACGTGGGCGGCCTGTCCGGCGCGTTTATCCCGGTCAGCGAGGACGAGGGCATGATCGCCGCCGCCTCCTCGGGTGCCCTGTGCCTGGACAAGCTGGAGGCCATGACGTGCGTGTGCTCGGTGGGCCTCGACATGATCGCCGTCCCCGGGGATACCACTGCCGAGACCCTCTCGGCCATCATCGCCGATGAGGCGGCCGTCGGCATGGTCAACTCCAAGACCACCGCCGTCCGGCTCATCCCCGCCCCCGGCAAGCGGGTGGGGGACACGGTGGAGTTCGGCGGACTGCTGGGCTCCGCCCCGGTGATGCCGGTCCACCCCGAGTCCAGCGCCGATTTTGTCCATCGGGGCGGCCGTATCCCCGCCCCCATGCAGAGCCTGAAAAACTGAGAAAGCGGCTCCTACGGGCAGAGCCCTGCTTTCAATAGATCGGAACCGCCCCTGCGGGGGCGGTTTTCTTTTTCCCGAAAGCGTCAGAAAGCGCTTTGAAAATCCTTTTGCGTGGTGTATACTAAAGCCACCAAGGACAAGCTGTTATAGGAGGCCATTGCTATGCTCAATCTTGATCTTTCCAATATTTCTTCCTTCCTTCCCGGCGGCTGGCGCACCGGTCAGGAGCCCGGGCTGAAAAAGGCCCATGACTTCGTGCTGAACGCCACCGGCGCCGGGGGAGAGTACACCGGCTGGGTCCGGCTGCCTGCCGACTATGACAAGGAGGAGTTTGCCCGGATCCAGAAGGCGGCGGAGAAGATCCGTTCCGACTCCAAGGCCCTGGTGGTCATCGGGATCGGCGGCTCCTACCTGGGAGCCAGGGCAGTCATTGAGACGCTGACCTCCAACAATTACAATCTCACCCGCAAGGACGGCCCCGCCATTTATTTCGCGGGCAACAGCCTCTCTGCCGACGCCATGAACGAGATCATCGATCTGGTAAAGGACGTGGACTTCTCCGTCAACGTCATCTCCAAGTCGGGAACCACCACCGAACCCGCCGTGGCCTTCCGCATTTTCAAGGCCCTTCTGGAGGAGAAGTACGGCAAGGAAGGGGCCAAGGGCCGCATCTACGCCACTACCGACGCCAAGCGGGGCGCTCTCAAGGGTCTGGCGGACAAGGAGGGCTACGAGGAGTTCGTGGTGCCCGACGCCGTGGGCGGGCGCTACTCCGTCCTCACCGCCGTGGGCCTTCTGCCCATCGCCGCCGCCGGCATCGACATCGACGCCCTCATGGGCGGCGCCCGGGAGGAGATGGAGCTGCTGGCCAAGCCGGGCATGGACAACCCCGCCTGGCAGTACGCCGCCGCCCGCCACGCCCTCTACCAGTCCGGGAAGAAGATCGAGATCCTGGCCGGGTATGAGCCCGCCTTCCGGTTCTTCGGGGAGTGGTGGAAGCAGCTCTTTGGCGAGAGCGAGGGCAAGCAGGGCAAGGGCCTCTTCCCCGCCAGCGTGGAGTTCACCGCCGACCTCCACTCCATGGGCCAGTATATCCAGCAGGGGGAGCGGCTCATGGTGGAGACCGTGGTCCGTTTTGACTGCGCCCACACCAAGCGCACGATCCCCGACGATCCGGAAAATGTGGACGGACTCAACTTCCTCTCCGGCCGCTCTCTGGCCTTTGTGGCCGAGCAGGCCATGCGGGGCACCATCCTGGCCCATGTGGACGGCGGTGTGCCCAACATTCTGCTCGCCGTCCCGGCCCGGGACGCCAGGAGCCTGGGCGCGCTTATCTACTTTTTCGAATTTACCTGCGGCCTGTCCGGCTATCTGCTGGAGGTCAATCCCTTCGACCAGCCCGGCGTGGAGGCCTACAAGAACAACATGTACGCCCTTCTGGGCAAGCCCGGCTACGAGAGCCAGAAGGCGGCGCTGGAAAAGCGGCTGGACAGCTGAGTTTCCCCATGGGGAAGAATTGTAAGAAAATGGACAAACCATGAAAAAGGTTTTTAGTGAACTGGCACAAAACGGTTGCAATTCTCTCGGAAAAATGGTACCATAATGCCACAGACCGGAGAACTTCTTCCGGGGGACAAATGTAAGGAGTGATTATTATGGTGAGAGTGATCATGGGGGTCAAGGGTACCGGCAAGACCAAGCAGATGATCGAGCTCATTAATTCCGCTGTACAGAGCGAGAATGGAAATGTGGTCTGCATTGAGCGCGGTCCCAAGCTGACTTACGATATCCATTATAAGATCCGTCTGGTGGAAGCCAGCCAGTACGATATGGATAACTTTGATATGCTCAAGGGTTTCATCAACGGCCTTCACGCCGGGAACTACGACATCACCCATGTGTTTATCGACAGCCTGACCAAGATCGTGGGCGTACCTGCCGAGGATGTGTCCGTGGAGCATTTCCTGGACTGGCTCAACACGTTCGGTGAGAAGAACAACATCAAGTTCACTGTCACCATCAGCGCAGATGCCTCCCTCGCCTCCGAAGGCGTGAAGAAGTACTTCTAAAAACCGGAAAAGGAAAGCCCGGCAGCGAAAGCTGCCGGGCCTTTTTGCGTTTCAAGGCGGTCAACCGACCGGACCGAAGTTCCGGAAGGGGAGCACCACGCACAGAGCGCGGCCCAGAACATACCGTTTGTCCACTGTGCCGAGCCGCTGGTCCCGGCTGTCCGAGGAGTGGTTCCGATTGTCTCCCATCACATAGATAGAACCTTCCGGCACCGTTACGTCCAGCACGGTCATATAGGGATTCAGCGTGTCCACCATAAGTTCGTTGATGTACGGCTCATCCAGAACCTGACCGTCTACGGAGACGGTCCCGGCACCGTAGTCCACCGTCACATGCTGGCCTTCCACGGCAATGACCCGTTTCACAATGGGTTCTGTCATGAAGGAGGGCTTGCGGAGCACCACCACATCCCCCTGCTTCGGCGTATAGCCGATACTCTGGAGAAGGAGCAGATCGCTTTGGTGAAGAGTGGGGACCATGGAGGAGCCCACCACCCCAATGACACGGCCCACCAGTGTGAATACCAGAATGAGGGACACCAGAGCCATGACCAGGGCCTGCATCCAGAAATAGAGATCCAGCTTAACGGAACCCTTTTCCTCGGCGGGCTGGCCCTCTGGGGAAATTACGTTTTCATCTGCCACAGGATCAGCTCCAAATTTTCAGAATGGGAAGTGCCCTGCCGTGAAAAGCGCGGCGCAGGGCGCTCAACAGACCTTATTATAGCCTGATAGAGTGGAAAAAGCAACCGGTTCTGAAAACTCAGACAGATATGACTGCCGCCTCCCCAAGGACCCCAAGCCGGGCCGCTTCCCGGCCGTGGCAGGAGAAGAGAAGGATCTGGCGGGTCTTGGCCGCAGACAGGAGGCAGTCCAGGGCCAGGTTGGCCCGATCGTCGTCAAAGGCGTCCAGAGCGTCGTCCAGCAGGATGGGGCAGGGTTCCTCCTGAGGGAGGGCCAGATCGCACATGGCCAGCCGCACCGCCAGATAGAGCTGCTGGGCGGTGCCGCCGGAGAGGACCAGGTCCTGCCGGGGGGCCGGAGCTCCGGCCTCCTGGGCCAGTGCCTGGAACTGGCGGGTAAGCGCGGCCCTGTCGTACCTTCCGCCGGTGAGGGCGGCCAGATATTCTCCCGCCCGCCGGTTGACAGCGGGGGAGAAGCGTTCCCGCAAAAGGCTGTCAGCCTGGCGCAGGCTGTCCAATGCGGCGGTGAGCGCGTCAAACTCCCCCCGACGGCGGGTCAGTTCCTCGGTGAGCGCATCTCTGCGGGCGCTCAGTTCAGACGGGTCACCCACGGAGCTCAGCTCCCCCCGCAGCCGGGCGGCATCGTCGCTGACCCGGTTCAGTTCTCCTGTGACGGCGGAGAGGCGTGCGGCGAGAGCGGCGGCGTCCTCATCGGGGAGGGACGCGGGGACACTGGATGGGGTCTCCACGGCGGGGAGAGCGGCCAAAAGCTGCTCTGCCGCCGCCAGGCGGGCCTCGGCCAGGCGGCAGCGCTCCCCCTGCTGAAGCGCCCGGGAGAGGGCGGCGGAGACCCCGAAGAGGTCGGTCACCTCGGGAGCAAAGGCGTGAACCAGATGGAGCAGACGGCCGGTGAGTTCCAGCTTCTGAGCGGCCAGCCGGTCCCGCTCTTCCTCGGCGGCCTGCGCCTGACGCTGAGCCTCCTGGGCGGCGGAGACCTTCTCACCGTAATCGGCGGCACGGGACAGGATGCCTTCGGCGTCTTCGGCCTGATAACGCTCCAGGATTTTCTGGGCCCGTTTGCGGCGGCGGGAGCGGAGGAGAGACATAGGAAGAGCCACAAGGCCCCAGCCCAGAAAGGCCCCCAGCAGCAGAAGGAGGAGAGAGGAGACGGAGACGGGCGCGCCCTTCAGGTTCCGCCCCAGGACCATGCCCAGCACGGCACCGACGGGGGCGCCGAGCAAAGCAAGGGCGGTGGGACGATGTTTCATCAGCCGCTCTGCCTCGTCGTGATCCGCCTGCGCTTTGGCGGCGGCCTGAGCGGGGTCCTGACCGCTGAAGAAGGGGTCGGCCGCGGCGGCGGATCGGGCTTCCTCAGCGGCCTGCCGGGCGATTGGGATGGCCCTGTCCGCCTGACGGATGGAGGAGGTCAGGGTGTTGGCGTAGCTCAGGTCCCCCTGGGCCCGGCGGAGCGCGTCGGCGGCCGGGAGCCCCTCCGCCGTGCGGCGGGCCTCCTCCCAGGCGGTCCGGGCGCGGTCGGCGTCGTCCTGAGCCTGACGGCGGCGCTGAGCCTGCTCAGCCCGATGGGCGTCGCCCAACGTTTGGAGCTGTCCCTCCAGGCGGGCTTTTTGGATTTCCAGGGCTTCCTTTTCCTGCTGCGCGGCCTGGGCACGGCGGAGAAGGCCCGCCTGCCGGGCCTGGGTGTCGGCCACCTCCTCCAGCTCGGCTTCCAGTCTGGGGATCAGACCATTGCGGCTGTTGGAGCGGCGGCGGTTGAGCCAGTCCTTCAGGCGGCGCTCCACCTGGGAGAAGGAGACCTCCTCCTCCCCGGAGGTGGCCAGTGCGGCGATCCGTTTTTCCAGATCGCCGCTGGGAGAAAGGGCGGCGTTTCCCTGCCCCACAAAGGCGGTGCGCTCAAAGACCTCCCGGGAGACCCCCAGCAGAGCCTCTCCGCAGTTCTCCGCAGTCAGAAAGCCCACCGGCTCTCGGGTGGCGGTCCACACCGCGGAGAAGGCCCCCCAGGGGACGGAGCCTTTTGGCCCCCGGTAGAGGGTCAGCTCCCGCCCCTGCCAGGTGAGGTCGACGCTGCCCTCCATGGGGGCGCCCGACCAGGGCTGCCAGCGGTTTTTTTCCGCGATGTATCCGGCCTTGTCCCGGTCCCGGGGGGGAAAGCCGTAGAACATGGCCCGCAGGAAGGCGCACCAGGTGGATTTGCCCCCCTCGTTGGGGGCCTCGATGAGGGTGAGCCCCGGGCCCGGGATCAGTTCGGCGTGATCCAGACGGCCGAAGGTGGCGGTGAGTTTGTTCAGCTTCATGGCGTGTCCTCCCCGTTTTCCAGCGCGGCCAGACCAAAGCGGACGGCCTGTTCCAAAACAGACCGCTCCCCGTCGTCTCCCGCGGCGTCGATGCGCCGGCGCATGTCCCGGAGAAAGAGCCCGGTCAGGCTGTCCTCCCGCTCCCGTGCCCACAGATCCCGGGGAACGCGGGTGCGGTCCCGGAGGGTGACCGACCACCGGAGGGGGGCGGCAGTCCGGGTGAGGGCGGCCAGGTCGGGGGCGTCGCTCTCGCCGGTGAGGATTAGGCGGCAGATGTCCTCCCGGGAGCCGGGGGCCAGGGAATCGGCCACCGCCTGCACAGGGGCCTTCCCGGTGAGGTCGCAGGTCAGGACCTCATAGCGCCGGGCGCACAGGGGGAGAAACTCCGCTGTGACGGCGGGGCCGTCCACCGTGACCCAGAGGGCCCCCTTGTCTCCCGGTTCGTCAAAGCCCCGGCCCTCGGGACAGCCGGGGTAGGCCCAGTAGGTGTCTCCCGCCCTTTGAAGGCCGGAGCAGGCGTGGATGTGGCCCAGGGCCAGATAGGTGAGGCCGCTGGCGGCGATCTCCTCCCGGGAGATGGAGGCGTAACGGCCCGTTCCCTCCACATCGGCGTGGAGGACCATGATCCCGGGCTTGCCCGTGTCCGGGGCGCGGAAGCCCGCCAGGGGGGAGTCGTCCCGGGCCGGGCCGGTAAAGGCACAGCCGTAGACGGTGCAGCCGGGGAGCTCCACGGAACGGACGGCCCCCTCCCGGAAGATACGCACATTTTCCGGCCAGATGGGGGCGGAATAGAGGGAGGATGCCTGATAGAAGTCGTGGTTGCCCGGGGCGATGAGCACCGGCGCGGGGATCCGGCCCAGGGCGGCGGCCAGCGCCTGGGCGGTCTCCCGGTAGGTCTGCCGGTCATCCAGCAGATCGCCGGAGAGAAGGACCAGGTCGGCCCCCCGCTCGCTGGCTGTGTCGGCCAGCTTCTCCAGCAGAAGCCGCTGCTCGGCCCGCCGCTGGCGGGCCTGATCCGCCGTCAGCGCCGCGAAGGGGGCGTCCAGATGGAGGTCGGCGGCGTGAAGGATGTGAAGCATGGAAAACTCCTTTCCAGAGAGAAAGTGAAGGGAAAACGGGCTGGCTTACTCCCGGATGTCCAGACGTTCCGCCGAGACGCATTTCCGGGTGGAGGTGTCGATGGTGAAGAGCACGCTCTCCAGTTTGCAGGGGCCCTCCGCCTGTTCAAACCGGGCGGGGAGGCCGCCCAGAAAGCGGTTGATGGCCTGCTGGGGCTTGATGCCCAGCACCGACTGGGCCGGACCGGTCATCCCCAGGTCGGTGACAAAGCCGGTCCCCTTGGGAAGGATCTGCACGTCGGCGGTGGGGACGTGGGTGTGGGTGCCCCACACCGCCTGGACCCGCCCGTCCAGATACCAGCCCATGGCCCCCTTCTCGCTGGTGGCCTCGGCATGGAGATCCACCACGGTGAGGTCGGCGTCCATCTCCTTCAGGGCGGCCGAGGCCACGGTGAAGGGATTTTCAAAGTTGGAGTCCATCTCGCACCGGCCGATGAGGTTCATCACCCCGATCCGCAGGCCCCTGGGGCCGTCAAAGACCCCCCAGCCCCGGCCGGGGACCCGGCTGGTGTAGTTGGCGGGGCGGAGGATGTAGGGGTTGTCCTCCAGAAAGTCGGCGATCTGGATCCGGTTCCAGGTGTGGTTGCCCAGGGTGATGACGTCGGCCCCGGCGTTGAAAATATCCTTGGCCTGCCGGGGGGTGATGCCCACGCCGGAGGCGTTTTCTCCGTTGACGACGGTGAAATCCACGGCATGGAGCTTTTTCAGGCTCCGCAGGTGCCGGTCCAAAAATGAGAGGCCCTGGTCGCCCACCACGTCGCCCACGGCCAGAAGATGAAACAGCATAGCTTGTCCTCCATTCTCAATGGTTTCATTATAAGAGATTTTGTCCCAAAGCGCAATCGTTACCGCTCGTCACCAAAGTGTCATTTTCCCGTAAGGACAGGACCGTTCCAATCTGCTAATATCATGGTAAAGGAGTGAAAAGCATGAAAAAATGTCTGTCGGTCCTGGTCTGCGCGCTGGTCCTGCTGGCAGGATGCCGGAGCGCCCCGGGGGACGGTCCAGCACCCTCTTCCGCCCCTGCGGAGACCCCGGAGGCGGCGAGAGCCCTGACCCGGGATGAGGTGGAGCGGGTCAACAAGGCCTTTGCTTCCATGGAAGACGGGGGATCCGGGACCCGCGCCACTCCGGTGAGCGGCTTTTTTACCAGCCGGTATGAGGCACCGGAGGATTTGGACTTTGCGGAATTTTTGCGCTATTTTCCTGATGACGGGACCCTGAGCGCCGAAAACCGGGCGGAGTCCGACGCGCTGGCCGCCCTGCCCGGCTATCCCTGGGGAGATTCGGTGGGCGACATGCCCATCCACCGCATTCCGCGCGCCTCGGTGGACGAGGCCCTCTCCCGCTACGCCGGCATCACCGCGGCGGAGCTGGCCGACACCTCCGGCGTGCCCTATCTGGAGGAATACGACGCCTGGTACACCTTCACCAGCGACTTCGGCCCAGGCACCTTCCACTGCGTGGGGGGCGAGGCGGAGGGAGACACGGCCCGCCTGTGGGCCGCGCCCGGAGAGGACGGCAGCCGGGCGGAGCTGACGCTCCGAAAAGAGGGAGAGAACTGGTTCATCCGCTCCTTTCTGGACAGTGGACCGGACCCGGGGCGGACGCTGAAGGGGTTCCTCTCGGAATGGAAGGCCGAGGAGATTGGATCTGTTTCCTGGGGAGGACCCAACGAAGACCCTGCCGCGGAGGTGCTGGCCCCCATGGTGCGCGCTTCAATGGAGCGCACTGTGGACCACAATGCGCTTACTTTGAACGGCTCGGACACCGATGTGGTGTGGAGTCTGGATGTTTATCTGGGGGACAAGGACGCGGGGGGCTGGTCCGGGGAGGACGCGG
The DNA here is from genome assembly GCF_050313575.1 of Candidatus Pseudoscillospira sp. SGI.172. Taxonomy (NCBI): domain Bacteria; kingdom Bacillati; phylum Bacillota; class Clostridia; genus Candidatus Pseudoscillospira; species Candidatus Pseudoscillospira sp. SGI.172. The sequence continues at coordinate 147,611 of NZ_JBNPLQ010000002.1, forward strand.
TGCACCTGTGGGCGGGTCTGGAGGAGAACCTGGTGGAGATCTTTGCCGGAGAAAACCTCCCCAGAGGGCGGCTCTTTGTGGAAGATGAGGCCCTCTATCAGTTCCTCCGTACCCAGAACGACAGACCCGATCACATTGACCGGGCGGCCTATGCGTCATACAGGGACACGGTGGACGCCTACTTCGACGCCCGGCGGACAGAGGCCTGGGACGGGGGTTTTTCCTCCTGGGAGCTGACGGATTTTTTCCCGGTGGCCGAGAATGAGGGCCGGAACGCACAGATCTATGCGATGGCGGCGGCCTACCGCGCCGATCCCCCGGAGAAAGCCGCCCGAATGCTGGCGGGCGGGATGTATGTGGACAGCACCCTCCGGGCCCACGGCCTGGACTGGCGCCCGGTTTATCTGCTGGCGGTGGACGGAAGGGCGGTTCATGTCACCGGCGACGGTCGGGCCGAGGATGTCGACCTGACCGATGACGGCGAGGCGGAGATCGTGGCCTATCTTCCGGGGAATGTCAGGGGCGTGGTGATCTATGACCTGTCCGGCGGAAAGCTGACAGGGCTGGACGTCAATCAGACGCTGGGCTGCCGAGGCTCCGACTATGCGGGGAACATCGGCAACATCCGGGGGGAATATTCCAACTGTATAGAGGCCTTTTTTGGAGAAGACGGGGCGGGCGTCTCCAAGATCTATCGCTATACCGCCGCCCGCACACTGGAATATGTCTGCGGCCTGGACGAGGCCCTGCGGAGGTAAGATGCGGAAATTGTAAATTTTCTTTGAACCCCCTTGAAAATTATGACACGAAGGACTATCATAGCGTTAGCACTCTTGGGAAAAGAGTGCTAACGCTATGTTTTTACAAAATAGCTTTGATATAGGAGGAGTCACCCATGGCAAAGAAACAGTTTAAGGCGGAGTCGAAGCGGCTGCTGGATCTGATGATCAACTCCATCTACACCCACAAGGAGATCTTTCTCCGGGAGCTGATCTCCAACGCCAGCGACGCGGTGGACAAGCTGGCCTACAAGGCCCTCACCGACGACAAGGTGGGGCTGAACCGGTCGGAGTTCCGCATCCTTCTGACCGCCGACAAGGAAAACCGCACCCTCACCGTCTCCGACAACGGCATCGGCATGACCAAGGAGGAGCTGGAGCAGAATCTGGGCACCATCGCCCGCAGCGGCTCCTTCCAGTTCAAGCAGGAGATGGACAAGGCCGAAGCGGGCAAGGACGTGGACATCATCGGCCAGTTCGGCGTGGGCTTCTATTCGGCCTTCATGGTGGCCGACACCGTCACGGTCCGCAGCCGGGCCTACGGCGCCGAAGAGGCCTGGGAGTGGAAGTCCGACGGGGCGGACGGGTACACCGTGGAGCCCTGCGACAAGGCCGGCGTGGGCAGCGAGGTCATCCTCCACATCAAGGCGGACACCGAGGAGGAGGACTACGGTCAGTATCTGGAGCAGTACCGCATCGAGGGCCTGGTGAAGAAATATTCCGACTATGTCCACACCCCCATCCGCATGGAGGTCACCAAGTCCCGCCAGAAGGAGAAGCCCGCCGACGCACCCGAGGATTATAAGCCCGAGTACGAGAGCTACACCGAGATGGAGACCCTCAACTCCATGGTGCCCCTGTGGCAGCGGCCCAAGAGCGAGGTGACCCGGGAGGAGTACAACCAGTTCTACAAGGAGAAGTTCGGCGACTGGGAGGATCCCCTGGCGGTGATCCACATCGCGGCCGAGGGTCAGATCGAGTACAAGGCCCTGCTGTTCATCCCCGCCCACGCCCCCTTCGATTATTACAGCAAGGACTATGAGAAGGGCCTGCAGCTCTATTCCTCCGGCGTGCTCATCATGGACAAGTGCGCCGACGTGGTCCCCGATCACTTCAGCTTTGTCAAGGGCATCGTGGACTCCCCCGACCTGCCCCTGAACATCTCCCGTGAGACCCTTCAGCACACCCGGGCCCTCCATATCATGGAGAGCAGCGTGGAGAAGAAGGTCAAGGCCGAGCTGCTCAAGCTCCAGAAGGAGGACAAGGAGAAATACCTCACCTTCTGGAAGGGCTTCTCCCGCCAGCTCAAGTACGGCACAGTGAATCAGTACGGCGCCCACAAGGACGTGCTCCAGGACCTGCTGCTCTTCCCCTCCTCCGCTGGGGATGAGCTGACCACCCTGGCCCAGTACAAGGAGCGGATGAAGGAGGACCAGGCGTCCATCTTCTATTTGTGCGCCGAGAGCCTGGATATGGCCAGGAAGCTGCCCCAGGCCGAGCGGGTGCTGGACAAGGGCTACGAGATCCTCTACTTCATCGACGAGGTGGACGAGTTTGTGGCCCAGACCCTGGTCAAATATGGGGAGAAGCCCTTCAAGGACGCCGGGGCGGCCGACGCCCTCCCCGAGAGCGACGAGGAGAAGGAGGCCAACGAGAAGAAGGCCGAGGCCAACAAGCCGGTGCTGGACTTTGTGAAAGAAGTTTTGGGCGACAAGGTCTCCGCCGTGCGGATCTCCAAGGTGCTCAAGTCCGCCCCTGTATGCATGACCGCCGAGGGCGGCGTGTCTCTGGAGATGGAGAAGTACTTCAGCCGCATGGAGGCCGGCGGCGGGGCCATCAAGGCCGAGCGGGTGCTGGAACTCAACGCCGACAGCGCCGTCTACGGCGCGCTGGCCCAGGCTGTGGCCCAGGAGCCGGAGAAGGCCAAAAAGTACGCCGAGCTCCTCTATGACCAGGCCCTCATCATCGCGGGACTGCCCGTGGAGGACACCGCCCGCTACACCGAGCTGGTCTGCTCCCTGATGAACTGACCCATTTTCTCTTAAAAGAGAAAGTGGGCAAAGAGAACTTTCATTCCATGTGGTTCTTTCGAATTGGGAGATGGAATACCGGGTAATCGGTTCAGAACGATGGAACCACGATCGAGATTTCGGTACAGAAAAGGCTTGCCGCCCGCAGAGCGCGGGCGGCAAGCCTTTTTTCTTCAGGGCGGGGGCGCTTATCGTCTGCGGCCCCGGTAATTGGAGCGGTAGACCCGGGGGGCTCTGCCGCCCCGGCGATTGCGGCGGGAGGGCCCCAGAAACAGGCGGCGCAGGAAGAAGATCAGAATGAGCAGTACCAGGACCAGCAGGAGGAGTTTCACCCACAGATGACTGAAAAAGCGCTGGATCTGGTCTATCACAAAGAGAAACTGGGAACGCTCCAGAGAAGAAGTGGCCACCAGCTCTATGGTGCCGTACTCTTTGCCCTCGTAGGAGAGGGTGATGGTGCCCAGAGGCTGCCCCTTTTCGATGGGGGCGTCCAGACGCTCGGGCAGGTCGATCTGCCGCTGGAAGGAGGCGGGGTCCAGATCGTTGGGGAGAGAGGCCTCCAGACTGCTGGCGGGCTGCACCGTCACATAGTCCTGATCTGCGCAAAGCTTGACGGGAATGGTGCCGATAGGGTCGATCCCGCTGAGTATGGTCTTGCGGGAAAAGTGGTTAAAGCCGTATTCCAGCAGGTTTTTGCTCTCTCGGAAATAGTTGTTTTCCACTGCGTTTCCTGCGGAGTCCTTCCAGTTGACGCCGCCCAGGATCACCCCGATCATCGTGCGGCCGTTCTTTTCCGCGGCGGATGCCAGACAATAGCCTGCCTCCGGAGTGGAGCCGGTTTTGATGCCGATGGCATACTGATAGAGGAAGCCCCGGACCCTGAAGTTGGACACCAGAGCGTTGGTGTCGTGGAGGACCCGTTCCGCATGGAGGTTGGTGGCGGGAACAGTGTAGCTCACCGAGGAGACGATCTGGCGGAAGTCGGGGTGCTTCATGGCCTCCAGACACATCCGGGACACGTCCCGGGCGGTGGTGTAGTGGTCGTCGTCGTGGTAGCCGTGGGGATTCACAAAGTGCGTGCCCGTCATGCCCAATTCGGCGGCGCGCTGATTCATCAGGTCCACAAAGGCAGGGATGCTTCCGGCAACCAGAGAGGCCAGGGCGTTACAGGCCTCATTGGCCGAGGGGATGAGGGCGCAGTTCAGCAGGTCCCGGACGGTGAGGACCTCCCCCGGCTTCAGATCCTGGGTGGAGCCGCCCTCCCCGATGCCGGTGTAGAGGTCATCTCCCAGGGTGACCTGGGTGTCCAGGGACAGCTCGCCCCGGTCTATCGCCTCCGCAGTCAGAAGGCCGGTCATCACCTTGGTGATGCTGGCGGGGAAGCGGCGCTCGTCGGCGTTCTGTTCGTAGAGGACCTCGTCGTGGTCGGCGTCCAGCAGCAGGGCGGAGGCGGCGTTGACGGTAAAGCTGTCGCTTTCCTCTGTGGCGAGGGCCGGGGTCAAAAGGGTGGTCAGCAGGCTCAGCAGCAGAAAAAAAGCGGGGATAGAACGGTATTTTTTCATAGGAAACTCCTGTCCGGTGTGTTATACTGATAACATATGATATTATAGCAGAGGAGACCGAGGGGCGCAATGGGGGAGCAGGGGAAGAAAATGAAACTTTCCGGGCCGGAGCATGCTGTCATCCTGCTGGCCGCCGTCTTTCTGGCCTTCACCGCCGGATGGTTTCTGCGGGGGGAGCGGGCGGCGGAGCCGCTGCGGGTGGAGACGCAGCGGAAACTGGAGGTCACGGTCACCGCGCTGCCCGCGCCCACAGCCGTACCTGAGCGGGGGCTGGTGAACATCAATACCGCCGACGCTGAGACGCTGCAGACGCTGCCCGGGATCGGAGAAAAGCGGGCGGCGGACATCGTGGCGGATCGGGCGGCCAACGGCCCTTACCGCTATCCGGAGGATCTCACCCGGGTGAGCGGGATCGGAGAGGAGACGCTGGCCGGGCTGCTCGGCCAGATTACAACGGGGGAGGAGAACGGATGAAGATCCTGGTGGTGGACGACGAAAAGGTGCTGGTCAAGGGCATCAAATTCAACCTGGAGAGCGAGGGCTATCAGGTGGAGGTGGGCTACGACGGGCAGGCCGCCGTGGACCTGGCCCGGGGCGGAGCCTTTGACCTCATCATTCTGGATCTGATGATGCCCCGCATCGACGGACTCCAGGCCTGCATGCGGATCCGGGAGTTTTCCAACGTGCCCATCATTATCCTCACAGCCAAGGGAGAGGACGCCGACAAGCTGATGGGCTTTGAGTGCGGGGCGGACGATTACATCACCAAGCCCTTCAATATCCTGGAGCTGAAGGCCCGCATCAGGGCCCTGCTGCGCAGGGCGGGCATGGCTCATCAGCAGGGGGGCGGGGGGCGGCTGTCCATGGGGCACATCGCCCTTGACGCCGACGAGCGTTCGGCCTGGAAAGACGGAAAGCCGGTGGAGCTCACCGCCAAGGAATTCGACCTCATGGAGCTGCTCATGCGCAACCCCGGCCGGGTGTACAGCCGGGAGAACCTGCTCAATGTGGTGTGGGGGTATGAATATGCCGGAGATTACCGCACGGTGGACGTCCACGTCCGGCGCCTCCGGGAGAAGCTGGAACTGGACCCGGCCAACCCGGAGTACATTCTCACCAAGTGGGGCGTGGGCTATTATCTGAAGAGCGGCGGCTGAGGCGGTATCCAGGTGCGGCTCCTTGGGGAGTGGGAAGAAGGTGACGGCCATGGAGACGGAAGAATCGAAAAAGGTCCCGCTGTGGCGGTCGCTCCAGACCAAGTATGCCCTGACCTATATCGTGGTCATCGCCGCCGTGCTGATCCTGCTCAACACATATCCGGTGATGGCCTCCCAGCAGCTGGTGTTTCAGTCCAAGCAGACCTCGCTGCAAAGCCAGGCCACTGTGATCGCCTCCGCCCTGGCCGGGCCGGACGGGCTGAGCCGGGACGGAGTGATCCGGGTCATGGAGGTGCTGGGAGACACGGGCCTGAGCCGGGTTTTGGTCACCGACCCCGCCGGAGTGGTGCTCTATGACAGCTCTGCCGCCTCCGGGGCGGTGGGGCGGTATGCTCTGCTGCGGGAGGTGACTTCCGCTCTGCGGGGGAACGACGCGTTTCGCTCTGACTATGCGGGAGGGGCCTTTCACAGCCGGGCTGCCACGCCGGTGGTCTATCGGGGCATGACGGCGGGCGCGGTATATGTGGATGAGTATGATGCCGAGCAGGGAAAGCTGTTGGTGGGGATCCAAAAGACGCTGCGCACCATCTCGCTGGTCATTGCCCTGGTGGCGCTGGTGCTCTCAGCCGTATTCTCCAGGGCACTGGCCCGGCGGATCGCCGAGCTGCTGCGGGCCGTCCGGATCGTCCGGGCCGGAGAATACAGCCACCGCGTCCAGATGGGGGGCGGGGATGAGCTCAGTCAGCTGGCCGGGGAGTTCAATGCCCTCACCGGACGGCTCCAGACCACGGAGGAAGTCCGCAGGCGCTTTGTCTCCGACGCCTCTCATGAACTCAAAACCCCCCTGGCCTCCATTCGCCTGCTCACCGACTCTATTTTGCAGACCGACAACATCGATCCGGATACGGTCCGGGAGTTTGTAGGGGACATTGGAGAAGAGGCCGAGCGGCTTCAGCGCATCACGGAGAAGCTGCTCACGCTCACCCGGCTGGACGCGGCGGTCACCGTGGCCACGGTGGCCGTGGACATGGAAGAGGTGATCCGCCGGGTGGCCCATATGCTGGAACCCCTGGCCCAGGCGGTGGAGGTGTCTATCGCGTTGGAGCTGGAAAAGGGACTGACCATCCGCTGCACCCGGGACGACCTCTATCAGATCGTGTTCAACCTGGTGGAAAACGGCGTGAAATACAATCTGCCGGGGGGAACTGTCCGGGTGGCGACCCGCACCGAGATGGACCGTGCGGTGCTCGTGGTGGAGGACACCGGCGTGGGGATCCCCCAAGAGGACATCACCAAGGTGTTCGACCGGTTTTACCGGGTGGACAAGGCCCGCTCCCGGGCGGCCGGGGGGACCGGCCTGGGGCTGTCCATCGTGCAGGATACGGCCCGGCGATACGGGGGCACGGTGCGGGCCCAGCGCCGGGAGACGGAGGGCACCCGCTTTCTGGTCACCTTTCCCCTGTACCGGGAGGGGGAGAGAGGATGAGAAGAAACGGACGGAGGGAGCGGACCCTGGCGGCGCTGATCCTGGCGGCGGCGCTGGTGTGTGCCGGCTGTGGAGAGAAACAGGCTTCCGGCGCACCGCCAGAGGGACAGTACAGCGTCTATTTCATCACCAATCAGAACAGTCCGGGCAGCGGAGCACTGGCGTACGAATTTCGTGCGCTGCCCCCCGGCAGAGGCGCGGTGGACGGGCTGCTGCGCCTGCTGCTGGCCGGACCCGAGAGCAACGGGCTCACCTCTCCTTTCCCACGGGGGACCGCTTTGCGCAGCTGGCGGGTGGACGGGGATCAGGCGGTGGTGGATCTGTCTGAGGCATATGGGGGCCTGTCCGGGGTGGATCTCTCCCTTGCCGACGGGTGTATCGCGCTGACCCTGTGCCAGCTGGAGGGGATCCATTCCGTTTACCTGACGGTGGAAGGCCGGCCCAGACCCTTCCGGGACAAGGTCCTCCATGCCTCCGATCTGCTTTTGGAGAACAGCCGGGAGGGGCCGTCGGAGCAGGAGGTCACCCTGTGGTTCCCCAGCGAAGCGGGGCTGACCCGGGAGACCCGGGTCCTGCGTCTGTCCATGGGGGATGACCCTGCTGTGGCCGCGCTCCAGGCTCTCTTGGGGGGGCCGGAGACCCCGGGGCTGGGGAAGGCGTGCCCGGAGGGGACCAAGCTCCTCTCGCTGGACCGGGATGGGACTGAATTCAGGGTCGATCTGAGCGGACAGTGGCTGGAGGGAAAAGAGGATCCGGCGTATCTCTGCGCCGTGGTGGACACGCTCTCCGAGTTGGAGCCCGGGGCAGCGGTGATGTTTCTGGTGGAGGGCGAGCCTCTGGAGCGCTTTGGGGGCGTTGATCTGACGCAGCCCATGCGTGCGCGGCCGCCGGAATCGGAAAGTGAGGCCCCCCAGGATTGAGACCGGCGCAGCGGCGGAGCCTGCGCCGGTCTCCGTGCGCTCAGGGCTTTTTTCTCGGCTTGAGGAGATTTTTCTTGACAATCCCACCGCCGCCGTCTACAATAAACCAAATTTCCCGGAAGAAAGGATGACCGCCCATGTCAGACTATAAGATGAATACCGACTGCATCCACGCCGGCTATATGCCCGCCAATGGAGAGCCCCGCAATATTCCCATCGTCCAGTCCACCACCTTCCGCTATGCCACCGGCGAGGCGATGGGCGCTCTTTTCGATCTGGAAGCCGAGGGCTATTTCTATACCCGTCTGGCGAATCCGACCTGCGATGCCGTGGCTGCCAAAATCGCCGCACTGGAGGGCGGCACCGCGGCCATGCTCACTTCCTCCGGTCAGGCGGCCAACTTCTTCGCCGTGTTTAACATTGCCGCCCAGGGGGACCATGTGGTGGCCTCTACCGCCATCTACGGCGGGACCTTCAACCTCTTTTCGGTCACCATGCGCCGCATGGGGGTCGAGTTCACCTTCGTGGACCCCGACTGCTCCGAGGAGGAGCTGGCGGCCGCCTTCCGGTCGAACACCAAGGCGGTGTTCGGCGAGACCATTGCCAACCCCGCCCTCACCGTGCTGGACATTGAGAAGTTTGCCCGGGCGGCCCACGCCCACGGGGTGCCCCTTATCGTGGACAACACCTTCCCCACTCCGGTGAATTGCCGCCCCTTCCAGTGGGGCGCGGACATTGTGACCCACTCCACCACCAAGTACATGGACGGCCACGCCAACGCCGTGGGCGGCGCCATTGTGGATTCCGGCCGCTTTGACTGGAAAGCCCACGCCGACAAGTTCCCCGGCCTCACCACGCCCGACGAGAGTTATCACGGGGTCAACTACACCGAGCGGTTCGGGCTGGCGGGGGCCTTCATCACCAAGGCGACCGCCCAGCTCATGCGGGACTTCGGCTCCTCTCCCGCCCCCATGAACGCCTATCTGCTGAACGTGGGACTGGAGACGCTGCCTCTGCGGATGGAGCGCCACTGCGCCAACGCCCGGAAAGCGGCGGAATTCCTGACCGCCCATCCCAAGGTGGCCTGGGTGAAGTATCCGGGCCTGCCTGGGGACGCCCACTACGCTCTGGCGCAGAAGTATATGCCCTCGGGTACCTGCGGCGTAGTTTCCTTCGGGGTGAAGGGCGGCCGTGAGGCGGCATCCAAATTTATGGCGGGGCTGCGTCTGGCCTCCATCGCCACCCATGTGGCCGACGCCAAGACCTGTGTGCTCCATCCCGCCTCCACGACCCACCGCCAGATGAGCGACGCAGAGCTGGCCGCCGCCGGAGTCGCCCCCGACCTGGTGCGTCTGAGCGTGGGCATTGAGGATGCGGAGGATATCCTCCGGGATCTGGAGGGCGCGTTGGCGGCGGTGTAAGAATATCGGAGAGAGTAGAATCCTGTAAGAATAATTTGTAGTTCAGGCCGGGGAGTGGTAAACTGGAAAGTACCCCCAAGGGAAAACATGAAGAGGAAAGGTGAATGCTCATGAACTGGAAGAGGCCGCTTTCTCTGACGCTGTCCGCTGCACTGAGCCTGTCCCTGGCAGCCCCCGCGCTGGCTGCCGACGAGGCCGGGCCTTGGTATGCCGGGGCCCAGGCCTATGTGACGGAAAAGGGGCTGATGGCCGGCACCGACGCCGGGTTTGCCCCCGATGCCGCCGTTACCCGTGCCATGGTGTTCCAGACCCTCTACAATATGGAGGGCAAGCCCGCACCCCAAAATTCTGCCGTACTGACCGGCGGGGGCTGGGCGGTGGACGCCGCCAGCGCCTACTTTACCGACACCACCGGAACCTGGTACTCCAACGCCGCCAACTGGGCGGTGGATGCCGGACTGGCCCAGGTGCCCGGGGAGAAGCTGTTCTACGGGGATCGGGAGGTGACCCGGCAAGAGACGGTCACCATCCTATACCGTTATGCCCAGCTTAAAAATCTGGATACCTCGGTGGGGGAGGACACCAACATCCTCTCTTACCATGATGCCGCCGCACTCCAGGAGTGGTCCATCCCCGCCTTCCAGTGGGCCTGCGGAGCCGGACTGGTTTCCGGAAAATATCAGGGGCTTCTGGCCCCTGAGGAGGGAGCCCTCCGCGCAGAGCTGGCCACCCTGCTCATGAAGTTTGACGCACTCTGCCCCGCCTATACCGAGCAGGCCGTCGTTTATCCCAGCGGTGAGCGCACCGTCCACGCCGTGGTGACCCTCCCCGCCGGGGAGGGGCCCTTCCCCGCAGTGGTCATCAACCATGGCCATGGCGGCAGCAAGGACGAGAACGTGGGCTTCATCGGCATCGCCCGCGCGCTGGCCAGGGCCGGATTCGCCTCCATCCGCATGGATTTCCCCGGCTGCGGCGAGTCTGACGCCTCCTTCCGGGAGAACACCATGACCAACATGATCGCCGACTCCAACGCCGGACTGGCCTATCTGCTGGCCAATTACCAGATCGACGCGGACCGTCTGGGCATTCTGGGCTACTCCATGGGCGGCCGGATCGCCAGCGAGATCGTGGGCGCCAAGGACAATCCCTATCAGGCCGCCGTGCTGCTCTCCGCCGCCGACGTATCCGTCGGGGAGATGGCCGCCAATCTCTTCGGCAGCGTGGAGACCTACAACACCCTGAAGGCCACCGCCCAGAAGGACGGCTACGCCGCCTTCACCACCATCTACGGCCAGACCCAGGAGCTTTCCAAAGCCTGGTTCGCGGACATGGAAGGCGGTAAGCCCCTGGAGTCCCTGGCCAAGTTTACCGGCCCCGTGCTGGTGCTCCACGGCGACAAGGACACCATGATCACCGACGAGATGAACAAAGCCATCCTGAAGGCATATCCCGCCGCCCAGGAGATCATCGTGCCTGACGCCGACCACGGCTACGGCTTCTATTCCGACCAGCCCGACGTCACCGCCGCGGTGGAGGGGAGCATCTGCCGTTTCTTCGGCCGCAGCCTCTCCGACAGCCTGGCCGTCTCCGCCAAGGTGACTGAGATCGAGAAGTACGGCCACGCCGTGCTGGACGAGACCATCGCTGACTTCAACGCCAAAGGTTTTGAACTGGGCGACATCGTAACCGTCACCGCCGGAGATTACTCCGCCGACATGCCCTATCTGGATGGATATTATGTCGACTCCGGCGAACCGATGCTCCGGGCCTATCCCGGCAAGGAGTATCTGGCGGTGTGCATCAACTACGGCAAGTTCAACGTGGCGGCCAATGCGGCCGCGGGCAGCCCTGTGACCGTCACCCTGAAGGAGAAGGGCGGAGCGGCCGCCCTCCAGGCCACCTACTCCCTGAAGTACACCAACGACCGGGCCGATTACGCCAGCGACGAGATCTTCGCCAACTTCCGCGCCGTGAAGGCCGGGGACATCGCCGAGGGGAAACTCTATCGCTCCGCCTCCCCGATCAGCAACGAGATCGGCCGGGCCGCCGCCGCCGACAAGCTCATTGAGTCCGCCGGGGTCAAGACCGTGCTGAATCTGGCCGACACCGATGAGGAGATCGCGGAATTCATCGCCGCCGAGGACTTTGCCAGCCCCTATTACAAGAGCCTGGTGGACGCCAAGAGCGTCGTCGCCCTGGGCATGCCCGTGAACTACGCCTCCGACGAGTTCGCCGCCGGCATTGTCAAGGGTCTGACCTTCCTGTCCCAGCACGAGGGCCCCTATCTGGTCCACTGTACCGAGGGCAAGGACCGGGCCGGGTTCACCTCCGCCCTGCTGGAAGCCCTGATGGGAGCTTCCCTGGATGAGATCGTGGCCGATTACATGGCCAGCTACTCCAACTATTACGGCATCACTGCCGCCGACAGCAAGTACGGCCTCATTGCCCAGGGCAACGTGATGGAGATGCTCCGGACCGTGGCCGGGCTGGACAAGGGGGCCGACCTGTCCAAGACGGATCTGGCCAAGGCCGCCGAGACCTATCTCACCGCCCACGGCATGAAGGCCGAGGATGTGGCCGCGCTGAAGGCCAACCTGAAGGGCTGATCCCGACCCACCATACAAACAGAAGAGCCGCGGGGCCGCTTTTCAAAAGCGGCCCCGCGGCTTTGTTGCTGGAAGAACGGCGAGGTCATTCGCCCCGGTGAGTTTTGGCGGCGGCAATAAAGTCCCGGAAGAGGGGATGCGCCTTGTTGGGGCGGCTTTTGAATTCCGGATGGAACTGCACGCCCACGAACCAGGGGTGGTCGGCCAGTTCCACGGTCTCCACCAGCCGCCCGTCGGGGGAGAGACCGGTGAGTTTCAGACCGGCGCCGGTGAGGGTCTGGCGGTAGTCGTTGGAGAACTCGTAGCGGTGGCGGTGGCGCTCCTGGATGACCTCGGCGGCATAGGCGGCGCGGATCTTGGAATCAGCGTCGGCCAGACGGCAGGGATAGGCGCCCAGCCGCATGGTGCCGCCTTTGTCCGTGATGTTCCGTTGGTCGGGCATCAGGTCGATCACCGGGTGAGTGGTGGTCTCGGAGAGCTCGCTGGAGTGGGCGTCGGCCAGCCCGGCCACATGGCGGGCAAACTCCACCACGGCCATCTGCATGCCCAGGCAGATGCCAAAGTAGGGAACCCGCTGCTCTCTGGCCCAGCGCACGGCGGAGATCATGCCCTCGATCCCCCGTTCGCCGAATCCGCCCGGGACCAGTACCCCGTCGCAGTCGGCCAGCCGCTGGGCGACGGTATCATCGGTGACCTGTTCGGAGTCCACCCAGTCGATGTCCACCTTCACGTCGTTTTCGATGCCGCCGTGAGTGAGGGCCTCCGCCACCGAGAGATAGGCGTCGTGGAGCCCCATATATTTGCCCACCATAGCGATCTTCACGTGGGTCTTGGCGCCCTTGGCCCGACGCACCATGTCCCGCCAGCCGTTCAGATCGGGGACGCGGTCGGCCAGTCCAAGCCGTTTGCAGGCCGCCCGGGCCAGACCGGCCTCCTCCAGCATGAGGGGCACTTCGTAGAGGATGGGAGCGGTGAGGTTGGGGATGACGTTCTCAGGGGGGATGTTGCAGAAGAGGGAGATCTTGTTTCGAATGTCCTGAGGGACTTCGCGGTCCGACCGGCAGAGAATGACGTCGGGCTGGATGCCCAGGGAGAGCAGCTCCTTGGCGGAGTGCTGGGTGGGCTTGGACTTCAGTTCCCCCGAACCGGGGATGGCCACGATGAGGGAGACATGGAGGAACATGCAGTTCTCCCGCCCCAGCTCCACAGCGGCCTGGCGGATGGCCTCCAGGAAGGGCTGGGACTCAATGTCTCCCACGGTGCCGCCCACCTCGGTGATGACCACGTCGGCCGAGCCGTCCTGCCCCATCCGGTAGACCCGCTGCTTGATCTCATCAGTGATGTGGGGGATGACCTGGACGGTGCCGCCCAGGTAGTCGCCGCTGCGCTCCCGGCTGAGGACCGTCCAGTAGACCTTGCCCGAGGTCACCGAGGAGTGACCGGTGAGGTTTTCGTCGATAAAACGCTCATAATGCCCCAGGTCCAGATCGGTCTCGGCCCCGTCCTCGGTGACAAAGACCTCTCCGTGCTGATAGGGGCTCATGGTGCCCGGGTCCACGTTCAGGTACGGATCAAACTTCTGGATGGTCACCCGGTACCCCCGGGCCTTCAGCAGACGGCCCAGCGAGGCCGCCGCGATCCCCTTGCCCAGACCGGACACCACGCCGCCGGTGACGAAAATATACTTGGTTGCCATGCGTTCTCCCTCCCGCGCGACCCCATTGCCGACGCTTTCCTTTCTGCTTTATCACGTTAACAGATGGATTTTACTCGGGTCGGGCTCTCCCGTCAACCATTCAATTCCCCAAAAATCCGTTTTGTTCCATTTCCTACAAATGGAACAAAACGGATTAAAATGGAGGGGGAAATTTCGGTAGTTTACGTCTGGCGCACGGAAAAACCGTGTGATAGAATAAAATTAATCCCCCTCTTTTCGCGGTTTTACGGGATCAGCCGTGATAGAGCTTATTGGTTTCATACTGGGCCTCGCAGGTCATCTGCAGGCCCAGTTTTTTGTAGATCCCGGCATCGGCCGCGGAGAGGATGACGGTAGAGTGGGCCTGGCAGCCCTGCAGCTCGGCCAGCTTGTCCAGCGCCCGGGCGGCCATGGGATTTGTGGTGGCGCTGATGGCCAGAGCGATGAGGATCTCGTCGCTGTGGAGCCGGGGATTGACGCTGCCCAGATGCTCCACCTTGACCCGCTGGATGGGAGTAATGGCCTCCGGGGAGATGAGATGGATCTTCTTTTCAATGTCCGCCAGAGCCTTCAGGGCGTTGAGGAGCGCGCCCGAGGAGGGGCCCATCAGGTCGGTGGTCTTGCCGGTGACCACCCGCCCGTCACACAGTTCGATGGCTGCGGCAGGCAGGCCGGTGGACTCGGCCACCGCCAGGGAGGCCGCCACCACCGGGCGGATGGAGGCATCCACCTTGGCCTGCTTCATGAGAAGCTCCAGCTTGTACACCGCCTCGTCGCTGCCCCGGCCCTCCCGGCGCTCGCACAGGCCGTCATAGTACCGGCGGACGATCTCCTGCCGGGCGGCCTCCCGCACTGCGTCGTCGTCTACGATGCAGTTGCCCGCCATGTTCACGCCCATGTCGGTGGGAGACTTGTAGGGACAGGAGCCGGTGATGTTTTCAAAGAGGGCGGAGAGGACGGGGAATACCTCCACATCCCGGTTGTAGTTCACCGTGGTCACCCCGTAGGCGGCCAGGTGGAAGGGGTCGATCATGTTCACGTCGTTGAGGTCGGCGGTGGCTGCCTCGTAGGCCAGGTTTACCGGGTGGTTCAGAGGCAGGTTCCAGATGGGGAAGGTCTCAAACTTGGCGTAGCCCGCTTGGACGCCCCGGCGGTACTCGTGGTAGAGCTGGGACAGACACACCGCCATCTTGCCGCTGCCCGGACCGGGGGCGGTGACCACCACCAGGGGTCGCTCGGTCTCGATGAACTGATTTTTGCCGTAGCCCTCGTCGCTGACGATCAGGGGGATGTTGTGGGGGTAGCCCTGAATGGGGTAGTGGCGGTAGACCTTGATCCCAAGATCCTCCAGTCGGCGCTGAAAGACGTCGGCGGCGGACTGGCCGGCGTAGCGGGTGATGACCACGCTGTCCACCAGCAGCCCCATGCCCCGGAAGGCGTCGATGAGACGGAGAACGTCTACATCATAGGTGATGCCCAGGTCGCCCCGGACCTTGTTTTTTTCAATATCAGAGGCGTTGATGGCGATGACGATCTCCGCCGAGTCCTTAAGCTGGGTGAGCATCCGGATCTTGCTGTCGGGTGCGAAGCCGGGCAGCACCCGGGCCGCATGGTGGTCGTCGAAGAGCTTGCCGCCGAATTCCAGATAGAGCTTCCCGCCGAACTGGGAAATGCGCTCCCGGATATGGAGGGACTGTGTCTCCAGATATTTTTTGTTGTCAAAGCCTACTCTCATCGTCTTTGATGGTCCCCTTCCTTCAATACATTCTTTGATATTGTACCATCTTTCCCCCGGGATACAAAGATAAATTTTTGCTTTTGGAGGTTTTTATGGAAGTCACTGGGAAGATGCTCCTGATTGTCTGCCCCATGGTTTTTCTCTCCGGCCTGGTAGATGCGGTGGCGGGCGGCGGGGGTCTCATTTCCCTGCCTGCCTACCTGGTGGCCGGACTGCCTCCCCACGTTGCCTCGGCCACCAACAAGTGCGGCTCGGTTTTTGGAACCGCAGTCTCAACCTTTCGCTTCCTGAGGGAGGGGCGCTTTCACCGGCAGGCCGCCATCGTCTCGGCAGCCGCTGCCCTTCTGGGATCCGCGCTGGGGACCCGGCTCAATCTCCTGCTGCCCGAGGCCATCCTCCATTATGTGCTGGTGGTTCTGCTGCCTGTTATTGCAGTTTTTCTGCTGGTGAACCGGGACTTTGGCCTGAAGAGCCGGGTGGATGAGCTCTCCCCCGAGGCGCTGCTCGTTTTGTCGGGAGGAGTGGGGCTGGTACTGGGGGCCTACGACGGTTTTTTCGGGCCTGGTTCCGGGACCTTTCTCATTCTGGCCTTCACCGCCCTGTGCGGCTTTGATCTGGTGACCGCCTCCGGCAACGCCAAGGTGGTCAATCTCTGTTCCAACCTGGCCGCTTTTGTCACTTTCGCAGCGGCGGGGAAGATCGCCTGGGCGGTGGGACTGCCCGCGGCCTGCTTCTCCATCGTGGGGCACTATGTGGGTTCCACGATGGCGCTCAAAAAGGGGAGCAAAGTCATCCGCCCCATGTTTTTTGTGGTGCTGACGCTCCTCCTGGTGCGGATCGTCGCCGATTTGACGGTGGCCTGAGCAGAAATAAAGATCCGGACCCGCTTTTGTGCCCCGCCAACCAGGATATTTTGAGGGCATCACCGTTGAAAAACGGTGATGCCCTCATTTTTGGTATGCTCGTAACCTCGGCAAATCCCTGTTTGTCGGAGGGGAGGATCATGCTCATTGGCTTTTGTGTGCTGTAATAATGGTGTAACTGTGGGCATTTACTGTAATTTTAACATTTTCAATATATACATACCAGTTTTTTCCTTTTTGCTGAATAAAAGCTTTGGGATTTAAAATCATACCATAACAATATTTCACTACATCTGCTTCATCGATTTTAAGATTCCTTTTCATTCGATCAATACCCATTTCGGTAGTATGAAGTTTATCTAAATTAGCAAGCAAATCATTATCCATCAAATTCCTCACTTTCGTGTTATATAAATAATCTTGCCATACAACTTCCGGCTTATCATTGGGTTAGATAAATCATCCAACAATACCCCTATTGTAACAGTGATAAATGGTTGTGGCAGCCATACAATCGCTGGGGCAAGACACAGGCGTGTTTGGGACCCTCTAAAGGTGAAAGGCGGCAGTCATGATGGTGATTCATGACTGCCGCCTTTGAAAACATCCTGATCCCCAGGGAACATTTGCGGTCCGGGTTTTCTGCTAACCGCAGGGAACGGCGGTCACCGTCCCAGCCAGACAAGGTTCGTATCGCTGACGAAGTTGGGCACCGAATAGAGCACCAGCGCGGTGTCGATGCCGTTGTCCTGGATATACTGCGCGGCAGACTGTTTGTAGTACCGCAGGTCGATGAGATGGATCTCGGAGAAGTGCGGGGTGAGGAAGGGCACCAGAGAGTCGGAGTAGCTGTCCCGAATGAGGAGGAGTTTGGGCTTGTCGGTGTGGCCGGTGCGCACTACCCCCAGGGCCTGCTGGCCGCCCAAAAACATGGCGTATTTGTCCTTCTTGGCCAAAAAGCTCTCATCATAGAGCTGCCGGGCCACCTCCACCGGGTTGCCCTGGGCGTCGTAGGTGTAGGAGGTGACGGTGACGCCGTCTTCTGGGACGTAGGTATCCATGGAATCGGGGCGCACCCACCGCACACCGGAGGAGGAAAACACCGTGCCGTAAAAGTCGGTGCTCACGGTGGTTTTGACATAATCGGTGAGAGGGACGGGGGTCAGGCCCAGCGCTCCGGCCACGCCGGTATAGCCGTAGTAGGCACCCAGACTGGTCCAGTGGTGGTCGGTGCGGTAGAAAATTTCCTCTCCCTTGTGCTCCATAAGAGGCGTGTAAAGATCGATGAACTGGGCCGCGGTGGACTGGGCGGCGCGGTCGATCACCAGCTTCTGGTCATAGTTGGGCGCTCCCTCAGGCAGACGGTCGGCCCACACCGTGGCCGCGCCGGGGATGAGGCCGAAATACACCGGCACGGAGGAGAGCCCCGCAAACTTGTTGATGTAGGTGAGATTCTTTTCCACCTTTTCGGCGTCCGGGGCGTCGAAGCGGGTGATGAGGGTGGAGCCGCCGCAGAAGTAGACTCCGTTGTTCTCCTGCTTGCCCGAGGCCAGCTCAATCGCGGCCTTGGCCGCCGTCCAGCCGTCCCGGCCGGCAAACTGGTCGGTGACGTAGCTCTCGTATTCCGACATGAACTTGCCGGTGAGCAGCCCGTTGAGGGAGACCACGGGCTTCTGGGCCAGGTTGCGGTTTTCCATCTCGGAGAAAGACTTGTCCGGAGTGAGGGCGTTGGCCGCCACCACGACCCCCAGAAAGCCGCAGAAGAGGGTAGTGACGAATTTGGAGTAGTTTTTCAACATACAGAGGCCTCCTTAAAAACGGAAATAGAGGAAGGGATTGTAAGTGGCATCCACCAGATAGCAGGTGGAGATCAGCAGACCAAGGAGCAGCAGAACGGGGAGAACCAGCTTTTTGGACGTCTCCTCCAGACGAGTCCACACACCCTTCCCCGCCGGGGTGGAGGCCAGGACGGCCACCAGCAGCATGGGGAGATAGGCGCGGAAATAGTAGAGGAACCCGCTGTCCCAAAGCCCGCCGCCGGCAAAGCCGAACAGGGCCGCCAGATAGGGCCCCATCTGGGCGAAATCCTCCAGAGCGAAGATGGCCCAGCCCAGCAGGATGAAGAAGAGGGCGTAGACGTGCTGGAACCACACCGGCCGCCGCTCCAGCCACCGGCCCAGAAAAAACTTTTCCGCCGCCAGCAGAAGCCCGTAATAGAGGCCCCAGAGGAGGAAGTTCCAGCTGGCCCCGTGCCAGATGCCCGTGGCGGCCCACACCACCATCAGATTCAGGAAGAGCCGTCCCCTGCCCACCCGGTTGCCGCCCAGGGGGATATACAGATACTCCCGGAACCAGGAGCCCAGGGAGATGTGCCACCGCCGCCAGAACTCGGTGAGGGAGCGGGAGATATAGGGGTAGTTGAAGTTGGGGCCGAATTCGAAGCCCAGCATCCGCCCCAGGCCCACCGCCATGTCGGAGTAGCCGGAGAAGTCGAAGTAGAGCTGGAGGGAGAAGGCCACAACGCCCAGCCAGGCTCCGGCGGTGGTGAGGCTCCCCGCGGGCAGGGCCTTGTAGGTGTCCCACAGCATGCCCAGGTTGTTGGCCAGGAGTACCTTTTTGGCCAGTCCCACCACAAAGACCTGCACGCCGGAGGCAAAGCGCCCGGCAGTGTGCGTGCGGCGGTCGATCTGGTCCCCCAGATCCTTGTACTTGATGATGGGGCCGGCGATGAGCTGGGGAAAAAGAGTGACAAAGGTGCCGAAGTTGACGATGCTCCGCTGGGCCCGGGCGTCCCCCCGGTAGACGTCGATGGTGTAGCTCATGGTCTGGAAGGTGTAGAAGGAGATGCCGATGGGCAGGCTCAGGCCCAGCCGGGGCATAAAGGTGAGGCCCATCCCCGCCAGAGAACCGGCGATGAAGTCCCAGTATTTGAAGAAGAACAGCAGCGCCAGGTTGAAAAAGACAGAGGAGGCCACCACCCACCGGGCTTTCCGATCCTCGCCCCGCCCCTTGAATTTTTCCACCAGCAGGCCGTGGGTGTAGTCGATGGCAATGGAGAGGAACATGATGAGGATATACACCGGCTCTCCCCAGGCGTAAAAGACCAAGTTCACCGCCAACAGCACCAGATTGCGTAATTTTAATGGTGTAATATAGTAAAGCAATAATACAATGGGGAGATAGGTAAAGAGGAAAAATACACTGGAAAAGACCATGGGGCACCCCCGCGTTGACAAAATAATTTCAGAGGACGAAATGTGAGGAAAAAATTGGAGCAGTGCCGAAGAGTGAATCAGGGGCGCCCGGCGAGCGGGCGCCCCTGGCATGATAGCACGAAATGTTTACTTTGTACAGCTGTTGAAAGCGGTTACGGCGCTGTCCACACCGTCGGCGATGGCGAACATGACGTAGTCGCCGCTGGTGACCAGCTTGTAGTTCTCCACCAGCTCCAACTGGGCGGGGAGATACTGCTTCCACTGCGCCACCAGGTCGGCCTGCCGCTTGGCGATCCCGGCCTTCACGGTGTCCATCTTGCCGGCCTTGACCTTGGCGATGAAGAACTCGGTGGACTGGACGTTCATCATGGGCGTCTTGGCCACGTACTCCTCCAGGTCGGCGGCAGAGATGCCGTAGAGAGAGGAGAGCAGATCATCGTCCAGATCCATCAGCCCGGGAAGCTCCAGCTCAGCGGAGACCTTGTCCCAAATGGTGGAGACGCTCACGTTCTGGGCTGCGCCGCTGTCGGGAGCGGCGGAGGGCTTCTGGGTGGCGGAGGGCTTTTGAGTTTCAGCGGGCTTGTCGGTGGCGGCGGGGGCGTTGGTGTCAGGGGTCTGGGTGTCCACCGCCGGAGTCTCGCTGGGCTCGGGGGAGGGGGTGACGCTTTCAGTCACGGCGGGGGGATCGGTGGCCTCCGGCGTGGGGGTGGCGTCGGTGTCCTTGCCGCCGCAGGCGGCGAGAAGAGAAAGGGTCAGGGCGCCGGAGAGGACCAGCGCGGAGAGACGAATGTACTTCATAGGGGAAAACTCCTTTGTTTTTTGATTTCGTTTCTCTTAGACGGAGAGGCGGCAAAAGAGTTCCCGGAAATTTTTTGTTTTTTAAGAGAGGGCCTAGGGGAGGATGGCGGAGATCTCTTCGTTGAGGGCGTCCACGTCGGGAGCCGGGGTGGGGAGATCCGAGACGCCGAAGGCCGCTTTCATGGAGAGGATCCGATACACGCTCTCGTCCAGCCGGGCCTGACTGATTTCCCCCGAATCCGCCGCATTCATCAGAGCGTCGTGGGCGGCGCGGAGATTTTCCGTCTTGTGGCACACCAGCAGCAGATCACACCCGGCCTGGACGGCCAGCAAGGCGGCCTGGCCCATGCCGTAGGTCTGGGAGACGGCCCCCATGGTGAGGTCGTCGGTGCATACCACGCCCTGGAACCCCATCTGCTCCCGCAGAAGTCCGGTGACCACTGCCGGAGAGAGGGAGGAGGGGAGGTCGGGATCCAAGGTTTCCACCAGAATATGACCCACCATCACGGCGGGGACGGGAGAGATTCCCACTTCAGGGTCTCCTGTGATGGCGGCTTGAAAGGGCGGGAGTTCCCGCTCCAGCAGTTCGTCCAGCGTCCGCGTCACCACGGGGAGCGCCTTGTGGGAGTCCGCCAGGGTGTCTCCGTGGCCGGGGAAATGCTTGACCACCGGGATGACTCCTGCGTCCGCCATGCCCTGGACGCAGGCAAGGCCCGAGCGGCGGACCTCTTCCCAGTCGCTGCTGAACGCCCGCTTTCCAATGACGGTGTTTTCCGGGTTGCTCCACACGTCCAGGGAAGGGGCAAAGTCCAGGTGAAAGCCGAAAGCGGCGCACTCCGCCCCCAGTACCCGGCCCCGGGCGTAGGCGTCGCCGCCCGCGGCGATGTAGTCGTAGGAGGAGGGGAGATCAGTCACCTCCGGAGGCATTCGGGAGACCGTTCCCCCTTCTTCATCCACGCAGAGGAGAAGGGGGAGGTTCCCGGCGTTGCGCTCTTTCAGCGCGTTGTTGAGGCTCGCCAGCTGTTCGGCGCTCTGCACGTTGGAGCCAAACAGAATGACTCCTCCGACTTTGACGGTTTGCAGGGCGTATTCGGCGTCGCTGCCGGGGACGGCCCCCTCAATACCCGCCACCAGCAGCTGCCCCACCTTCTCTTCCGTGGAGAGAGCGGCCACCTGCTGGGCGATGGGGTCCGGCGTGGGGGTGGGTTCCGGAGTAGCGAGCGGTTCCGGCGCGGCTTGAACGGTGGGCTCCGGGGTGGGGGCGGGGGTCGCCGCCGGCTGCCTGGGGCCGCAGCCGGTGGTAAAAAGAAATACAAACAGCAATAATGAGACTGCAATATTCCGTTTTGTCATTTTTTCTTCCCCTTTTTCCGCGGCTTGGGCACATGCATGGCGGGTTTGCCGCCCCGGCGCTTGCCGGACCTGCCGGAATTCCGCCGGTCTGAGCGGGAACGCTCCGGCCGTGCCTGGGGCTGGGGGCGTGGGGCCGGCTCACTCCGACCGGGGGCGTTTTCCTGGCCGGGGAGGCGGAAGTCGATCCGGCCGGTGGAGGCATCGGCAGCCACGCATACAACCGTCAGTTCCATGCCGAAGGTGAAGCTCCGGCCGGTGTGTTCCCCGGTGAGGGTCATGCGGGTCTCGTCATAGGCGTAGTGGTCGTCGGGCAGGCTCTCCACGGGGATGAGACCCTCCACCCCGGAAGGCAGGGCGGCGAAGAGGCCGAATTTGGTGACGCCGGAGACGGCGGCCTGGAAGGACTCACCCAGATGTCCCTCCATATACTCGGCAAAGTAGAGCTTGTCGATGTCCCGCTCCGCGGTCTGGGCGGCCAGCTCCCGCTGGGAGGACTGGACGGCCGCCTTTTCGCAGCTCTTGGCCAGCTTCTTCTCGGACCGGGGGCCCAGCTTTCCCGCCAGCAGGGCGTGGAGGCAGCGGTGGACCATGAGGTCGGGGTAGCGGCGGATGGGGGAGGTGAAGTGGCAGTAGTAGGGGGCGGCCAGGCCGAAGTGGCCCAGATTTTCAGTGTCGTACCGGGCCTTCATCAGGGAGCGGAGCACCATTGTAGACACCGCGGGGGCCTCTGGTTTGTCCCTGGAGGCCTCCAGCACCTTCTGAAGGGAGAAGTTGTCCGCCTCCCGGAGGGCGTAGCCCAGGGGGGAGAGCATGGCTTTCAGGGTCTCGGTCTTGTCCGGAGAGGGCTTTTCATGGACCCGGTAGACGGCGGGCTTTTTCAGGTCGAAGAGGTGGCGGGCCACCGTCTCGTTGGCGGCCAGCATGAAGGACTCAATGAGTCCCTCGCTCTCTCCCTGGGTCCGGGCCTCAATGTCCACGGGGCGGCCCTCCCCGTCGCAGTGGATATAGCTCTCCGAGCTGTCCAGATCCAGACTGCCCCGGGCCTTCCGGCGCTTTTCCAGCGCCCGGGCCAGGGCGGCCATGTCCCGGAGCATGGGGAGAATGTGGGCGTAGCGCGCCTCCAGAGCGGCGTCTCCTCCCGCCAGAAGGACGTTGCAGTCCTCGTAGGTCATCCGCTCGGCGGAGCGGATGACGCTCTGGGCGATGGAGTGATCCAGCATGGCACCGTCGGGGGAGAGAGTCATGAGACAGGAGAGGGTGAGGCGGTCCACCTGGGGATTCAGAGAGCAGATGCCGTTGGACAGGGCCACCGGCAGCATGGGCACCACCTGGTCGGCAAAGTACACGGAGGTGCCCCGGGTGAAGGCCTCCTCGTCCAGGGGGGTGCCCGGCTGGACGTAATGGCTCACGTCGGCAATGTGGACGCCCAGCAGCCAGTTTGCCCCGTCCCGTTCCAGAGACACAGCGTCGTCCAGATCCTTGGAAGAGGCGCCGTCGATGGTGATGACGCACTTCTCCCGCAGATCCAGCCGGTTTCGGCGGGCGGCGGCGGGGACGCTCTGGCGGATGGCGGAGGCCTCGTCCAGCACGGGCTGGGGGAAGTCCCGCTGAATGTTCTGCTGATAGAGGATGGACTCCACGGCGGCGGCGCGGGTTCCCGCGGGGCCGAAAGTCTCGACGACAGTGCCCAGGGGAGGCCGGGTGTCCGAGCCGTAGCTGGTCACCGCCACGGCCGCCTTTTCCCCGTTTCGGACCCTGGTCTTTCCCACCACCTTGATGGGAAGGGGAAGCCGGTCGCTGTCTGGCTGGAGCCAGACTTCCCGGTCAGCCTTGCGGATGGTGCCCACCACCTTCTGGTTGCCCCGGGAGAGGATCTTGGTGATCCGGGCGGTGGAGCGGTCCGGGCGGGTCGGGTCGGCAGGCAGAAGCTCGCCCTCCACGGTGTCGCCGTCCCAGGCGCCGTTTTCCCGGCGGGGCGGGACGAAGCAGTCGTCGCTCCTGCCCTGCCCGTCCTCGGGGATGAGAAAGCCGAAGCCCCGGCCCGAACCCTGGTAGCGGCCTTTGATCTTGTTTTCTCCTGTCATGGATATGACCTCATTTCTTAGGGGGCTGACCTCAGTATACCCACTTTTCCCCTGCCCCTTCCGGGGGTCGGCGGATAAGAAAAAGCGCCCTCCCATGTTGTGGGAGGGCGTTTCGACCTTGTTACACCAAAGACAGAACCAGAGTCAGCACCACAAAGGCGATGGCTACCCACTTGGTCCAGCGGGCCAGCTTGGCGTCCCAGCTCTTGGCCTTATTCTTGGACAGGAAGGTGTCCGCACCGCCGGAGATCGCGCCGGACAGACCCGCGGTCTTGCCCTCCTGGAGGAGCACTACCACCACCAGAAACACGCCCAGAAGGACCTGGAGGATGGTGAGAATCAGCTTGAGGATATCCACAGTTCATCGTTCCTTTCCACCCGTCGTCGGGCGAGGTGATATTGAAATGCAGGGCAAAATAAGCCCTTTCTTCTACAGGAATTCTATCTTAGCACATTTTTGGGCAAAATGCAAGATAATTTTGCGGGTTTATCCCCGCGCCGCGCCGGTGCGCCGGGCGGCTTCCGCCACTGCCGCGGCCACCGCGGGCGCGACCCGGGGATCCAGGGCGGCGGGGAGAATGTAGTCGGCGGAGAGGCGGTCTTCCACCAAGCCGGCCAGGGCGTTCGCCGCCGCCAGCTCCATCTCCCGGTTGATCTCCCGGGCCCCGGCGTCCAGCGTGCCCCGGAACACTCCCGGGAAGGCCAGCACATTGTTGATCTGGTTGGGGAAGTCGCTGCGGCCGGTCCCCACCACCGCCGCTCCGGCCGCCCGGGCCAGATCGGGCATGATCTCCGGAGTGGGGTTGGCCATGGGGAAGAGGATGGGACGGTCGGCCATGGAACGGACCATGTCCTCCGTTACCAGTCCGGGGGCGGAGACACCCACGAACACGTCGGCTCCCCGGAGGGCGGCGGCCAGCCCGCCCTGAACAGCCACGGGCTCGCTGAGCCCGGCCAGCTCGGCCAGGTAGGGATCGCCCTCCAGATCAGGGCGTCCGGGGTAGACGACACCCCGGATGTCACAGAGGGTGGCATGGCGGAGCCCCATGTGGTGGAGGAGCTTGAAAATGGCGGTGCCCGCCGCCCCCGCGCCGGAAAAGACAGCCCGGATTTCGCCCAGATCCTTGCCCACCACCCGCAGGGCGTTTTTCAGCGCGGCGGCCACCACGATGGCGGTGCCGTGCTGGTCGTCGTGAAAGACCGGGATGTCGCACACCTGCCGCAGCCGGCGCTCCACCTCAAAACACCGGGGGGCGGAGATGTCCTCCAGATTGATGCCGCCGAAGGAGGGGGCGATGAGCCGCACGGCCTCCACGATGTCCTCCACTTTCTGGGAGCCGATGCACAGGGGAACGGCATCCACCCCGCCGAACTCCTTGAACAGGACGCATTTGCCCTCCATCACCGGCATCCCCGCCTGGGGGCCGATGTTGCCCAGGCCCAAGACGGCGGAGCCGTCGGTGACCACCGCCACGGTGTTGGCCCGGCCGGTGAGTTTCCAGACCTCCTCGGGGCGGTCCCGGATGGCCAGGCAGGGGGCGGCCACCCCGGGCGTGTAGGCCAGGGAGAGGGCCTCCCGGCTCCCCACATTCATTTTGGGCTGCGTGCTCAGTTTTCCATTCCACTCATAGTGAAGCTCCAGTGATCGGGCGGCATAATCCATAGAGATCCTCGGCTCCTTTTTTCAGATGAAACACATGATACAACATTTCTCTACCCATTTCCAGAGAATCGTGCTATAATTTTTCAAAAAGTGACGCGGGGGGCACTGTTTTATGGAAACCATGGTCATCGGCATTGCGGGGGGCACCGGATCGGGCAAGACCACCCTTACCCAGAAGCTCAAGGAACGGTTCGGAGGGGACGTCTCGGTCCTCTACCACGACAACTACTATAAAAGCCACTCCGAGCTGCCTTATGAGAAGCGCTGCAAGCTCAACTACGACCACCCGGACGCCTTCGACACCGAGCGGTTTGTCCGGGATCTGGAGGCCCTGCGCCGGGGAGAGACCGTCCGCTGTCCCACCTATGACTACACCATCCACGACCGCTCGGACAAGACGGTGGAGGTGAGGCCCACCGGCGTCATTCTGGTGGAGGGCATCCTGATCTTCGAGAACAAGGCCCTGCGGGATCTGATGGATATCAAGATCTTCGTGGACACTGACGCCGACGTGCGCATCCTCCGGCGGCTGGTGCGGGACGTGAACGAGCGGGGGCGGACGATGGACTCGGTGGTGAGTCAGTACCTCAACACCGTCAAGCCCATGCACGAGGCTTTTGTGGAGCCCAGCAAGAAGTACGCCGACATCATCGTCCCTGAGGGCGGCCGCAACGCAGTGGCGCTGGGCATGATCGTGGAGCGCATTCGCAGGCATATGGAAGCGTGATCCGGTTGCGGCCGGGAGAGCCGCGAAACCGGCGGAGCCGGGCCCTGAGCAGGGCCCGGCTCCGCCGGCCTTTTATTGGATGGCTCCGGTGAGCCAGCGGAAGGCGTACTCGGCGTGAAGAGCCGCCGTGATGGGAAGGGCCCCCTCGTCGATGTCGAAGCGGTTGTTGTGGTGGGGCAGGACGGTGTCCGGCTTGTCCGGGTTGCCGCTGCCTACAAAGGCGTAGCAGCCGGGGACAGTGAGCAGGAACTCGGCAAAGTCGTCCCCGCCCAGGGAAAGGGCGCGGTCAGTGATCAGGGCCTGCTCTCCGAAGAGACCGGCAACGGCCTGTCCCACCTCCCGGCACACGCCGGGGTCGTTGAGCAGGGGGGCGGCGAAGTCCTCCCATTCCACGTCGGCCTCCCCGCCGTAGAGCTTGGCGGTCTCCCGGCACAGGGCGTCCAGTTCGGCCTTGGCCTGGGCCCGGGTCTCCGGGGAGAAGGCGCGGATGGTGCCCTCCAGCTCGGCGGACTCGGCCACGATGTTGTAGGCGGTGCCCGAGCGGAGCATCCCCACGCCGATGAGCAGGGGGTCCACCGGGGAGGTGCGGCGGGTGACCAGGGCCTGGAGCGTGACCACGATCTGGCTGGCAATGTAGAGGGCGTCCACCCCCCGGTGGGGGGTGGAGACATGGGCGGCCTTACCCTTGACGCGGATGGTGAAGTGATCCACCGAGGCGTTGTTGGGTCCCGGCTTCACGCCCACGGTGCCCACCCGGAGGTCGGAGGCCATGTGGACTCCGAACACCCGGCCGGAACCCTCCAGCAGCCCCTCCCGGACAAAGACCCGGCCGCCGTAGCCGATCTCCTCAGCCTGCTGGAAAAAGAGGCGCACCTCGCCGCCGAACTCCGCCCGGTGGGCGTACAGGAGCCGTGCGCCGCCCAGCAGCCCGGCGGCATGGGCATCGTGGCCGCAGGCGTGCATCCGGCCCGGGATCTGAGAGCAGTAGGGCACGTCGGTCTTTTCGTCCTGCATGGCCAGCGCGTCGATGTCGGCCCGGAGTGTGATGATCCGCTCCCCCGGCTTTTCGCCGTGAAACACGGCGTAAACGCCGGTTTCCTCCACCCGGCGGTGATCGGTGATACCGATGTCGTCCAATTCCCGCTCAATGCGCTCTGCCGTCCAGAATTCCTGGCGGCTCGCCTCGGGGTGACGGTGGAATTCCTCCCGCAGGCCGGTGAGCTGTGGGGCCATGGCCTGCGCCTCTTCCCAAAATCCCATGGATAGAACCTCCTTTATAGTGTGTCAGCATCCTGACGAAAGAGGGCGGGCCGTCAGCGGCCCGCCCTCCGGGGAAATCAATACGCGAAAGCGGGGATGTAGGTGCCCTGGAAGATTTCCTCAATGGCGGCGGCCGTCTCGGCGGACTGGTAGGCAGCCAGGACCTTTTGATAGACTTCGTTGTCCAGGTCGGCGGTGCGGACAGCCAGAATGTTGATGTAAGGGTTGTCGCTGCCCGGCTCCACCTGCTCGGTGTAGATGGCGTCCTCCAGCTTCAGGCCGTTGTCCACCGCGTGGGCACCGTTGACGAAGGCGGCGGCCACGTCGGGGATCAGGCTGGCGGTGTTGGCGGCTTCCACCTCCACAAACTCCAGCTTCAGGGGATTGTCGGTGATGTCCTTGAGCTCGGGGGTGTAACCGGCGGCGGGGTCGACCTTGATGAGCCCGGCGCTCTCCAGGATCTTGAAGCAGCGGCCCTCGTTGGTGGGATCGCTGGGTACGGCGATCTTGTCGCCCTCCTTGATCTCTTCGGCGGAGGTGATCTTGTCGGAGTAGAGGCTCAGGGGGGCGATAATGGTGTCGCCCAGGACAGAGATGTCATAGCCCAGATCGGCGATCTCTTTGTTCAGGTAGGCCTTGTGCTGGAAGGCGTTCATGTCGATCTCACCGGCGTTCAGAGCCTCGTTGGGGAGCTTGTACTCGGAGAACTCTACCATCTCGCACTTGATGTTGTCTTTGGCCAGCAGCTCGTTGACGGTGTCCCACTGACCGTTGTTGGCGCCCACCACGCCCACCTTCACCACGGTGGCAGCGGCGGCGGACTCAGCGGGAGCGGCGCTTTCGGCGGGAGCGGCGGATTCGGCAGGCTTGCCGCCGCAGGCGGCCAGAGACAGGGTGAGGGCGGCAGTCAGGCCCAGGGTGAGCAGTTTCTTCTTGTCCATTTTCATTTCCTCCTAAAATAAAATCCTAATTTAATGTAGGGCAGAGTCGGAAGCATCCGTGGCGTCCGATTCAAAAGGTGTGGAGTCCGATTCGAACCGCCGCCATAAAGGTTTCCCTTCAACGGTACGGCGATCCTCTTCGCACGGCCTCTATGGAAGTTCTCTTTGCTGACTTTCTCTTTTAAGAGAAAGTCAGTGGGTGGAGCGTTTGACGATCTGATTGCCGATGGCCTGGATGAGGCTGACCAGCACGATGATGATGAGGACGACCACGACGCTGATGTCGGGCTGATTTTTACCGTGGCCGTACATGATGGCAAAGTTTCCCAGGCCGCCCGCGCCGATCGCGCCGGCAATGGCGGTGAAGTTGATGAGGGAGATGAGGGTGATGGTGACGCCCCGGGCGATGCCGGGAATACTCTCCCGGAGGTAGACCCGCCAGACGATCTCCCGGGGGGAGCAGCCCATGGCCTGAGCTGCCTCGATGAGGCCGTCCGGCACCTCGGCCAGAGCCCCCTCCACCTGGCGGGCCAGGTAGGGGATGGTACCGAACAGAAGCGGGATGATGGCGCCCTTGACTCCGATGGCGGTGCCCATGATCAGACGGCTCAGGCCCAGGAGCATGACGGCCAGCAGAATGAAGGGGATGGAACGGAAAATATCGCAGAACTTGCCCACCACCAGGTGGACCGGCCTGTTTTGCAGAATGCCGCCGGGCTTGGTGGTAAAGAGAAGCACGCCCAGGGGAATGCCCAGCACCAGAGAGATGCCCCCGGCGATCCCGACCATCTGAATGGTCTGAAGGAAGGCCTTCCAGAGAAGGTCGGGCTTCTCCATGACGTTGGGGATGATGGAAGAGAGAAAATCAGCCACGCTTCAGCACCTCCGCCCGCACATTTTTTGACGTCCAGTACTCCAGAGCCTCCTGGACCCGGTCGCCGCTGAGAATGGCCACCAGTCCGCCCAAAGGCGCGTCCTCGATGACTTCCAGATTGCTGTAAATAATGTTGATATCGATCCCGAACCGGCGGGAGATATCGGAAATAATGGCCTCGGAGACGTTCTTCCGGGTATAAGTCATCCGGACGATCATTTCGCCCGGCTTCAGCTCCACCATGGGGGAGCCGGCTTCGATGAGCTCCTCCACCTTGCTCAGGTTGGAGGTGGTGGCGATAAAGGAGCGGGTCACCGCCTCTCTGGGCGTGGAGAAGATGGAGAACACATCGCCCATCTCCACCACCCGTCCGCCGTCCATGACGGCCACCCGCTGGCAGACGTCCTTGACCACCGCCATCTCGTGGGTGATGATGACCACGGTGATCCCGGTCTTGCGGTTGATGTCCTGAATGAGCCGGAGGATGGAGCGGGTCGTCTGGGGATCCAACGCGGAGGTGGCCTCGTCGCAGAGGAGCACCTTGGGATCGCTGGCCAGAGCCCGGGCGATGGCCACCCGCTGCTTCTGACCGCCGGAGAGCTGGGAGGGGTAGGCGCCGGCCTTGTCGGGGAGGCCGACCAGCTCCAGCAGAGCCTTGACCTTGCCGGCCTGCTGTTCGGCGGTCAGCGCCGAACCCTTGAGTGGGAAGGCCACGTTCTGCGCCACAGTGCGGGAAGGCATCAGGTTGAAGTGCTGGAAGATCATGCTGATCTTTTTGCGCTCCTGCCTGAGCTCCCGCTCCGGCATTCGTGTCAGCTCCCGGCCGTCCACCGTCACGGTGCCTTCGGTGGGGCGCTCCAGCAGATTGATGCAGCGCACCAGGGTGGACTTGCCCGCCCCGGAGTAGCCGATGATGCCGAAGATCTCACCCGCTTCGATTTTCAGAGACACGTCCCGCACGGCGTGGACGCCGCTCTCCGCCCCGCCGAAGGTCTTGCTGACATGTTCAAGCTGGATCATGTATATCCCTCATTTCCAAAGAAAAACAAAAAGAGTGGGAAGCGTCGCCGCTTCCCACTCTTCCCAGCTGCAAATGCACCCCCAGGGGGGAGTGTGGCTTATCGGAAGACAACAGGTGCGGAGGCGCAAGGCATCGTGGGCATCGGCATCATAGCCATGTCCATCATCCGCATCATCATTCCATAACAGTATGCCATACCAGCGCACCTCTTTCCCAATTCCCCGACCCGGGTTTTCTTGTTGGGATTCATATTAGCACCCCCAAACCTGTCTGTCAACCAGAAATTAAGGTTTTTGGGAAAAAGGAGAAAAGAGCCCGGGGCGGTGGTCCATTTCTGAGAAAAAGACACAAAGAATCAACAGCCTCAGACTGTGGGCAGGACCTGACGGTCCTTAGAATACACAGCTCGTCATCCGGAAAGGCGAGGTCCGGAGGAAGAGGCAGGCGGGCGTCGAAAATGCCCCCCAGCAGCCGCACTGCATCGGCGTAGTAGCACAGCACCGCGTCCGCGGCCACATGGTCGGAGAATGTGGTCACCTCATGCTCCCGCATGTGAGACTCGTAGTTTTCCAGATAGGACAGGAGCTGCTCCATCTGACCCTGCCCGGCCATGATCCGCAGGGCGCGCATGTGGTGGCGCAGGTCATGGGAGGCCCCCCGGGCCCGTTCCACCTGCTCGGAGAGCTGGCGGTAGTGCTCCTTTTGAACGGCCAGACGGCGTTCCATCTGGCGGTATCCGCTCTCGCAGGCCAGCCGAAAGCGGTAGGCGTCCACAGCGTCCAGCCACAATATGGCAGTCAGGGCCAGCACCGGCTGTATGACGCCGATCTCTCCGAACCAGCCGCCCAGTACAGGCTCGTAGAGGGGCAGGGCGCAGTGCAGCACAGACAGGCCAGCAGGATCAGAAGTCCCTGCAGGCCGCGATTCCGCAGGCCGAAGCATACGGCCAGCGTTCCGCACGGCAGAAACAGCAGCGCCGGCGCGCCGTGGATCAAAAGCCTGGCCTCCCGGGCGGCCAGGACGGCCCGAGCAGTCCCGAAGGCGGGGGGATAGGTCAGGCCGCTGTATACGCCGGAGTAGTCGCTCACCGCCAGCAGCACTTCGGTGGGGCCGGAGGCGGAGAAGGTGACCATCCGGGCACCCAGGGCCGGGCGGTAACCCTCCGTTTCCGGAACGCCCAGCTGGAGCACCTGACGGCCGCTGATGAAAAGGCGATATGCGGAGAAGATCTCCGGCAGGAGGAGGGTCAGTCGGTATGTACCACAGCCGTGGCCGCGCCCGGCTTCCAGATCCGAGGTCTCACCGATAGAGCGGTAGAGGCGGTAGCCCCTCTCCCGCGAGGCCGCTTCGGGAGGCAGAAGCCTGCCGGGCCAGTATTCCCGCTCCCGCACCAGGTAGCGCAGAGGAGTGGTCTTCGGTTCCCCGGCGGAGAGGAAGGGCAGTCCGCCGATGGGCCGGCTGTATTTGTTGTCCCACTGATAGAGGCCGAGACACAGCAGTATGGTCAGACCCAGGGAGAGCGCCGCGGTCAGAAGCTCCGTTCTCCTACTCATGGCGCCGCCCTCGAAGGAACGGAAGAGTCCCCGGAAACTTTCTCCGTGCGGGTCAAAATGAGACAACTAAAATAAAGCAAGAGGTATAAAAACGCCCGATTTTCAATGAAAATCGGGCGTTTTTGGAGCTGGGAGTCGGACTCGAACCGACGACCTGCGCATTACGAATGCGCTGCTCTACCAACTGAGCTATACCAGCAACAGGAAACAGAAAACCAGTTTCCAAGTAATTATTTTAACATGTTTTCCTTGCTGCGTCAATCCCCAAAAGGAGGGCTGGGAGGCAGGCGCGGAAAGGCCAGCGCCAACCCGGGAAGAACCAGTCCCACCAGGCCGGTGAGCGGGAGGAAAGCGGGAAAGAACAGCGCTTGAGGAATGAGAAAAACCAGGGCGGATACGATAGACAGAATCGTTCTGGAAAAGGTGGACAGAGCGGCTGACACAGCGGTGCGGAGCGGATGGACCGGGGGAGCGTCATCGGAGAGAGATGGGAGCAAATGGAGCGCCACGCCCCACAGGCAGAGCAGCCCTGCCAGTGAAAGTCCGGTCAGAGAGAGCAGCTCAAGAGAGGCATAGAACCAGAGCGAGACCCCGAGCACCCCGGCAGCGGCTAAAAAAAGCAGTCCCCAGCCCAGTTTTCGAAGCAGATTTTCTCGGAAAAGGGTGCAATATTCCTGCACAGGCTCCACCGGCTGATCGTCCGCCATCCGACCCAGCACCTGTCCCAGTGCGGACAGGGCCGGGCCCAGCGTGACCAGAGGCAGGCAGGAGAGGAAGCAAACCAGATTCAGCCCTACCAGGCTGGGAAATTCTTGGGAAAAAACATGGAAAAACCACTTGACGCCCCGCTTGGCCGGGGGAGTGGGGATGGGATCAAAGGCCATGAGCTCACCTCATTTTGTCTGGAATCGGGCGCTGAAGTTCCGGAAGCAAATCTGGAACCTTATTTTGATTGTAACGGTTCCAGATCCAAATGACAAGAGGGAGCGGGGGGAGAAATTCTGCTGAATTGCACAAAACAGGGTGGAATACTTTTTGGGATTTTCACAAATTTGTAAAAATCAGACAAGAATCACTTGCGTTTGCATTGGGGTTGCGATATGATAAACATACAGATGGCTGGAAACGTTTCCAATCTGGCCCGCCGGAAGTCCGGCACAATCAAAAAGGAGGAACTGAAATGAAGAAAAGATGGCTCGCGTTAGGTCTTACCGCGGCGATGGCCGCCGGAATGCTCACCGGCTGCGGCGGCGGAAACAAGCCTGCCGAAAGCACTGCGCCCAGCGAGAGTGCCGCGGCTGCCGCCGACGGCTCCGTGTACTTCCTGAACTTTAAGCCCGAGCAGGATGAGCAGTGGCAGGCCATTGCCAAGGCTTATACCGAGAGCACCGGGATCCCCGTCACCGTAGTCACCGCCGCTTCCGGCCAGTATGAGACCCAGCTGATGAGCGAGATGGGCAAGACTGAGGCGCCCACCCTGTTCCAGGTCAACGGTCCTGTGGGACTGAACAACTGGAAGGACTACTGCTACGACCTGTCCGATTCTGAGATCTACAAAAATCTGACCAGCGAGGACTTCGCCCTGAAGAACGGGGACGAGGTGGCCGGCATCGCCTACGTCATTGAAACCTACGGCATCATCTACAACAAGGCTCTTCTGGAGAAGGCAGGTTACAGCCGGGACGACATCAAGAGCTTTGCCGACCTGAAGAAGGTGGCCGACGACATCCAGGCCCGCAAGGACGAGCTGGGCGTCAAGGGGGCCTTTACCTCCGCCGGTATGGACGGCTCCTCCGACTGGCGCTTCAAGACCCATCTGGCCAACCTGCCCATCTATTATGAGTACAAGGCCGACGGTATCAGCTCCACCGACGCCATCAAGGGCTCCTTCCTGGACAATTACCGCCAGATCTGGGATCTGTATATCACCGATTCCACCTGCGCCGGCGCTGAACTGTCCGCCAAGACCGGCGACGACGCTGCGGCCGAGTTTGCCAACGGCGAAGCCGTCTTTTATCAGAACGGGACTTGGGCTTATGACCAGGTCAAGGATCTGGGCGACGAGAACCTGGGCATGCTGCCCATCTATATCGGTGCCGACGGCGAGGCCGACCAGGGCCTGTGCACCGGTTCCGAGAACTACTGGTGCGTGAACAAGAACGCCGCCCCCGAGGATATCCAGGCCACCCTGGACTTTATCAACTGGTGCGTGACTTCTGATGAGGGCACCACTGCCATGGCCGAGGATCTGGGTTTCGTGATCCCCTTCAAGGGCGCCAAGGAGACCACCAATCCCCTGGTGGCCATTGCCAATGAGTATGTCGCCGAGGGCAAGACCTCTGTGGACTGGTGCTTCTCCACCATGCCTTCCGAGGAGTGGAAGAACGGTGTGGGCACTGCGCTCACCGCCTACGCCGCCGACCCCAGCGACGCCAACTGGTCTGCCGTAGTCACCGCCTTTGTGGACGGCTGGGCCTCTGAGTATCAGCTGGCCAACGGCTGATCGAACCGATTCCGAACCCAGTAAAAAGGGGCGGGCAGAGCCCGCCCCTTTTTTAAAGCAGAGCGCGGGCGGCTGATAACCGCCCCCACAAAGGGGAAGACTGTTTCCGTGTGGGGGCGGATATGACCCGCCCGCAGAAAATGCGGCGGTTCCGGGCAGCGGGACCCGGAGCACCAATCAACTCACGGAGGTGAAGCCTTATGGAACACGCTTTGAAGCGCTACGGCCCTATTTTCCTCCTGCCCACGGTGGTCGCCTTTGCCATCGGCTTTGTGATCCCCTTTGTGGAGGGTGTCTACCTGTCCTTCTGCCAGTTTACCACGGTGCGGGACGCCCGCTTCATCGGGGGCGGCAACTATCAGCGGGCGCTGGCGGACACGCAGTTCCTGCATTCCTTCTGGTTCACGGTGGCGTTTGCCGTGGTGTCCATCCTGCTCATCAACGTCATCGCTTTCGGCCTGGCGCTGCTGCTGACTCGGAAGCTGAAAGGAACCAATGTGTTCCGCACGGTGTTTTTCATGCCCAACCTCATCGGCGGCATCGTGCTGGGCTATATCTGGCAGATCCTGATCAACTGCGTGCTGTCGCTGGCGGGACAGCCCCTGCTGGCCCTGAACTCCACGGCCGGTTACTGGGGCCTCATCATCCTGATGTGCTGGCAGCAGATCGGCTATATGATGATCATCTACATCGCCGGACTGCAGGCGGTGCCGGACGATCTGATGGAGGCGGCCCAGATCGACGGAGCCACCCCGTGGCAGACCCTGTGGCGGGTGAAGCTGCCCATGGTGATGCCCTCCATCACCATCTGCATGTTCCTCACCCTCACCAATTCCTTTAAGCTCTTCGATCAGAACCTGGCCCTTACCGCCGGCGATCCCGGACACCTGACCGAGATGCTGGCCTTGAACATCTACAACACCTTCTACGCCCGGGCAGGCGCTCAGTGGAAGGGCCTGGGGCAGGCCAAGGCAGTCCTCTTCTGTATTCTGGTGGTGGCCATTTCCATGTTCCAGCTTAAGGCCACCCGTTCGAAGGAGGTGCAGCAGTAATGGCAAAACGCAGAAAAGCGGGGAGCGTCATCCTTACCGCGGTGCTTTCCATTCTCAGCCTGGTGTGGCTCTATCCCATCTTTATGATCCTCATGAACTCCCTCAAGACCGAGCGGGCCATCACCACGTCGGGGGCCTTTCGGCTTCCCGCCGCCGCCACTTTCGCCGGGCTTGAAAACTACGTCAGCGCCATTGTCTCCCAAGGCTTTCTCAAGTCTTTGGGGTACAGTTTGTTCATCACCATTTCCTCGGTGGCCCTCATCCTGGTGTGCTGCTCCATGTGCGCCTGGTATATCACCCGGGTGAAGGGCCGCCTGAGCCGGGGGCTCTATTTCCTCTTTGTGCTGTCTATGGTGGTGCCATTCCAGATGGTGATGTTCACCCTCTCTCAGACGGCGGATCTGCTGAAGCTCAACACCCCCTGGAACATCTGCGTCATCTATCTGGGCTTCGGCGCGGGGCTGGCCGTGTTCATGTTCTGCGGCTTTGTCCGCTCGGTGCCCGTGGAGGTGGAGGAGGCCTCCATGATCGACGGTTGCAACCCCATCCAGACCTTCTTCCTCATCGTCCTGCCCATGCTCAAGCCAACTCTGGTCTCCGTAGGTATTCTGGAGGCCATGTGGGTGTGGAACGACTATCTCCTGCCCACCCTGGTTTTGGATATCAAGAACTATATGACCATCCCCATGCTCATCCAGCACTTCCGGGGGAGCTTCGGCCGGGTGGAGATGGGTCCCATGATGGCCTGCATCATGCTCACCATCATCCCCATCGTCATTGTCTACCTGCTGGGTCAGAAGTATATCATCAAAGGCGTGGCTGCCGGCGCAGTCAAGGGCTGATTCTTTTTCTTGAAAGAAAAAGAATCAGAAAGGACTTCCATAGAGAGTTCTGCTTTTGGCCCAAGGAGTCCTGTTTGTAAAGAGAGAGGAGGAGGACGATGACCATTAAGGATATTGCTCAGCGCTCCGGCTATGCTGTTGGCACGGTCTCCCGGGTCCTCAACGGGCATCCCGACGTCAGCGACGCGGCCCGGGCCAAAATTCTGTCCGTGGTGGCGGACACCGGCTTCCAGCCCAACGACAACGCACGCCATTTGAAACAGCGGGGGGGCAGCGGCATCGCCGTGATTGTCAAGGGCGCCCGGAACCTCCTGTTTGCCGGAATTTTGGAGGAAATGCAGAGCCTCATCAAGTCGGCGGGGCGGGCGGCGGCCGTCTATTATCTGGACGAGGACGACGACGAGGTGGAGCAGGCCGTCCGGGTCAGCCGGGAGTTCAAGCCGCTTGGGATCCTGTTCCTGGGCGGCAATCAGAAGAATTTTGAGGAGCGGTTCAAGAGCGTCAAGTGCCCCTGCGTCCTGGTGACCACCCGGGCGGACACCATGGATTTTAAAAACCTCTCCAGTGTTTCCACCGACGATGCCGAGGGCGCGGCTCAGGCCATCCGCAGCCTGATCGCCGCGGGACACCGGCGCATC
Organism: Candidatus Pseudoscillospira sp. SGI.172; assembly: GCF_050313575.1. Lineage (NCBI taxonomy): Bacteria > Bacillati > Bacillota > Clostridia > Candidatus Pseudoscillospira > Candidatus Pseudoscillospira sp. SGI.172. The sequence continues at coordinate 184,393 of NZ_JBNPLQ010000002.1, forward strand.
GGCGTCATCGGCGGCCATCTCTGCACCGACTGTGGTCCGGGAGCCGCCAATACCAGCCAGACCCGGCTTTTCGGCTGTCGCCGGGGCTTTATGGAGGCTGAAGTGGCCTTTGATGAGACGGTCCAGTTTGAAGCTGCCCGGTTCTCCATGCCGGGGGGATACGAGGCGGCCAACGCCCTGCTGGACCGGTGTCCTGATCTGACGGCGCTCTTCGCCATGTCCGACGTGATGGCCATCGGGGCCATGCGGGCCATCCACGACCGGGGGCTCCGGGTCCCTGAGGACATCTCCCTGATGGGCTATGACGGGATCGAGCAGGCGGGGTACTGCGTGCCCCGGCTGTCCACCATCCGCCAGAGGGCGCCACAGCTGGCCCGGCGAGGGGTGGAGATCCTGCTCCGGCAGGCCTCGGGCGGCGGCGGAGCCGTCCACGAGATCATTCCGTTCCAGCTGGTCCCCGGCGAAAGCGTCCGGGAAGTGAAATGACAGGAGGTGATCCCATGGCGGGAATCACATTGAAAAACATCACCAAGACATATGACAACAACGTCACCGTCATCCCCGGAATGGACCTGGAGATCCGGGACAAGGAATTCATCATTCTGGTGGGCCCCTCCGGCTGCGGCAAATCCACCACCCTGCGGATGATCGCTGGGCTGGAGGATGTGAGCAGCGGGGAGATGTATATCGGAGACCAGCTGGTCAACGACGTGCCTCCCAAGGACCGCAACATCGCCATGGTGTTCCAGTCCTACGCCCTCTATCCCCACATGACGGTTTACAAAAATATGGCCTTCGCCCTCCAGCTCAAAAAGGTGCCCAAAGAGGAGATCGACCGCAAGGTGCGGGAGGTGGCCAAGGTCCTGGAGCTGGAACCCTACCTCGACCGCAAGCCCAAGGCCCTCTCCGGCGGCCAGCGCCAGCGGGTGGCTCTGGGCCGGGCTATGGTCCGGGACCCGGCGGTGTTTCTGCTGGATGAGCCGCTGTCCAACCTGGACGCCAAGCTCCGCACCGAGATGAGGAGCCAGATCTCCGAGCTGCATCAGAAGCTCCAGACCACCTTTGTCTACGTCACCCACGACCAGACAGAGGCCATGACCATGGCCGACCGGATCGTGGTGCTCAAGGACGGCGTCATTCAGCAGGTGGACACTCCTCAGGAGCTCTATGACCACCCGGCCAACCAGTTCGTGGCCGGCTTCATCGGCACGCCTCCCATGAACTTCTTTGCCGCCAAAGTGGAGAAGGGGGAGGGCGGACACGTTCTCAGCTTCGGCACCTGCCGGATCCCCACCGCCGCGCCGGGATTGGAGCGCTATGAGGGCAGGACCATCAACGTGGGCATCCGGCCCGAGGACATCCATGGGGAGGAGGCGTTTCTGGCGCTTTCCACCTCCGGACAGCTGGAGGCTCATGTGGATCTGGCGGAGATGATGGGGGCGGAGATCTACCTCTACATCACCGTGGAGGGCCACAAGCTGGTCTCCCGGGTGCCCTCCCGCATGGCGGTGCACAGCGGAGACACGGTCCGCCTGGCGGTGGACGGCAACAAGCTGCACCTGTTTGACCCCGAGACACAAGAAAGAATCTGAGAGGAGAACGCAACATGGAGCTGACCATTTCCCTGGATACCATCGACAAGGTGAAAAACTTTGTCAATGCCATTTTCCGTTTTTCCGGCGAGGCCGATCTGTGCTCCGGCCGGTATACTGTGGACGCCAAGTCCATCATGGGTATTTTCAGCCTGGACCTGTCCAGCCCGCTGACCCTGCGGCTTCAGGGCGCGCCGGACGCCGCCCTGCTGGAAGAGCTCAAGCGCTACCGCGTGTGACGGGACGGGTGTGACATGAGAAACAGCGGTGTGCTCATGCACCTGACCAGCCTGCCTTCCCCCTGGGGCATCGGCACCATGGGGCAGGCGGCCCGGGATTTTGCAGATTTTCTGGCCTCGGCGGGACAGACCTACTGGCAGATCCTGCCCATCGGCCCCACCAGCTACGGGGACTCCCCCTACCAGAGCTTTTCCACCTTTGCGGGCAATCCCTATCTCATCGACCTGGACGACCTGGCGGCAGAGGGCCTGCTGGAGCGGGCGGAATACGAGGGCCTGGACTGGGGAAGCGATCCCGGAGCGGTGGATTACGGCCTGCTCTACGAGCGGCGTTATCCGGTACTGAAGCGTGCGGTGGCGCGGCTGCTGGCCGCTCCCCCGGCGGATTACGCTCCGTTCCTGGCGGAAAACGCTCTCTGGCTGGACGACTACGCTCTTTTTATGGCGCTCAAGGATGCCCACGGCGGTCGGGCCTGGAGCGGGTGGGCCGAGCCTCTCCGGCGGCGGGAATCCGCCGCGCTGGAGGAGGCCCGCCGGACCCTGGGCGGCGATGTGGCCTTCTGGAAGGGCGTGCAGTACCTCTTCTTCCGTCAGTGGAACGCGCTGAAAGCCTATGCCAACGAGCGGGGCGTCTTTTTCATCGGCGACCTGCCCATCTATGTGGCGGGGGACAGCGCCGACGTGTGGGCCCGGCCCGAGCAGTTCCAGCTGGACGCCGACCTCCGGCCCGTGGAGGTGGCGGGGTGCCCCCCCGACGGCTTCTCCGCCGACGGGCAGCTCTGGGGCAATCCCCTCTTCGACTGGGGGCGGATGGAGGCAGACGGCTTTTCCTGGTGGATCGAGCGCATCCGCAGGCAGCGCAGCTTCTACGACGTGCTGCGCATCGACCACTTCCGGGGCTTCGACAGCTACTACGCCATCCCGTATGGGGAGGCCACCGCCCGGAACGGGCAGTGGCGGCAGGGACCCGGGATGCGGCTTTTTCGGGCCGTGGAGGCCGCCCTGGGCCGCCAGGACATCATCGCCGAGGATCTGGGCTTCCTCACCGACTCGGTGCGGCAGCTCCTGCGGGAGTCCGGCTTTCCCGGGATGAAGGTGCTCCAGTTCGCCTTTGACAGCCGGGAGGAGAGCGACTACCTGCCCCACAACTATGGAAAACACTGTGTGGTCTATGTGGGCACCCACGACAACGACACCGCCCTGGGCTGGCTGAACACCGCCGCGCCGGAGGACCGGGACTTTGCCGTGGAGTACCTCAAGCTCACCGAGGCCGAGGGCTATGCCTGGGGCCTGATGCGGGGGGCGTGGGCCTCCGTGGCCGATCTGGCGGTGGTCACCGCCCAGGATCTGCTGGAACTGGGGGGCGAGGCGCGGATGAACAGCCCCTCCACCCTTGGGATCAACTGGAAGTGGAGAGCGCTCCCCGGTGTGTTCACCCAGGAGCTGGCCCGGCGGCTTCGCCGGGAGACCGGCATCTACCGCCGCCTGCCCCGGCGGTGAGGGGCGTTTTTCTGGAAGCGGTGAAAAAATGTGGACCGGCATCAAAATCCGGCCCACATTTTTTTTTGCCTTTTTCCTGCCCCTGTGGTATCATCGGCCCATTGGAACAGGGGGAATGCCCTCAAACCGCTGTTTCGGCTGGTGACCTCTGTGTGTGGACACAGGGAGCATCAGCTTTTTTGCGCAAAACGGAAGGAGAAAAACCATGCTGTTCAGTCTTGCCCTGATCTTCCTCTGCGGAATGGCCCTGGGGACCCTCTTCCAGCACCTGCACCTGCCGCCCCTGCTGGGGACCGCCCTCACCCGCCGGGAACGGCTGTTCTGTATGCTGGCTTACTGCCCCAAGGCCACGGTACAGGCGGCCATCGGCTCATCCCCCTGGCCATGGGACTCTCCTGCGGCAGCACAGTGCTGACGGTGGCGGTGCTGGCCATTCTGACCACCGCGCCTCTGGGAGCCTTCGCCATTGACCGCACCTACCGCCGGCTTCTGACCCGCTCGGAGCCGCGGGAAAACAGCTGAGGGAAGCTCCTGCACGGGCGGGCTGCGGAGCCCCGCCGTTCTGCGGTTAACGGAGCGGATGGTCCCTGCTACTATGGAAATAACCCGAGGCGTTTGACCCGCTTTTGGCGGAGGAGGAGAATCGAGGGTTATTTATATATCGCTGCTTTCTAAAGGGGGCCGAGTAAATCATGATATATACGGAACGATTAAGGGACTTTACTTATTGGAAGCGCCCGTGGCATAAATGGTTTGTTCTTCTTGCGGGAATTTTACAGGTTGCGGTTCTGCTGCTGAATATTCAAGAGTATCAGGACATTGCCAAGGCGGAAATCCTCAGCTCTTCCGCATGGGAGAGTTATGCAGCGCGGCAAAGCCTCCAATGTGCCATAAATGGCTTAACGGCGGCAATTTTTTTGGGAGAGTTCCTGATCGGAATTTTCGCCGGAAGTAAAAGGACGGCACGTATGGCCGAAGGTGTGCTCCTGCTGATTTTGACTTTGCTCTGGGGGATCGCCGGCTTTGCGCTTGGGCTCACCACACAGGGCGGGACAAGGGTCATCTGGGGTCTGCTTTTGCTGACGGCTCTTTGCGGGACCATCCATGCCTTTTGGAAAAGTCAAAACAGCGAATAAGCGTTTTTAAATTCAGCATGAGGAGAATGAGTAGTGCCCGGCAATGATTTTCGCGCTCTCGGAAAAGTGGATCAGAACAGTAAAAATAAGGCGTCATCGTTAAAAAACGATGACGCCTTAAAAATATCTTTTCCGGGCCGGTCTGCGCCCGGCGGAACAGGGAGGGGCTTACTTGGAAGCGGTGTCCATGTCCTGATCGTCGCCCCAGATCATGTTCTTCCGCAGTGCGGCGCCCACGACCTCCATCTGGTGCTTGGCCAGGTTGGCCCGCTTGGAGTTGAAGAAAGTGCGGCCGTTCTTGTTCTCGGCGATCCACTTGCCGGCGAAGGTGCCGTCCTGGATGTCGTCAAGGACCTTGCGCATGTTGGCCTTGGTCTCGGCGTAGGGGAGGACGCGGGGGCCGGAGACATACTCGCCGTACTCAGCGGTGTCGGAGATGGAGAAGTTCATCATGCCCACGCCGCCCTTGTTGATGAGGTCAATGATGAGCTTCATCTCGTGGATGCACTCGAAATAGGCGTTCTCGGGCTCGTACCCGGCCTCCACCAGAGTCTCGAAGCCGCACTTCATCAGATCCACCACGCCGCCGCACAGCACGCACTGCTCGCCGAAGAGGTCGGTCTCGGTCTCGTCGTGGAAGGTGGTCTCCATCACGCCGGCCCGGGCGCCGCCGATGCCGGCGATGTAAGCCAGGGCGATCTGATAGGCCTTGCCGGTGGCATCCTGCTCCACGGCCACCAGGCAGGGCACGCCCTTGCCGGCAACGTAGGTGGAGCGGACGGTGTGGCCGGGGCCCTTGGGAGCCGCCATGAACACGTCGACCCCCTTGGGGGGGACGATCTGCTGATAGCGGATGTTGAAGCCGTGGGCAAAGGCAAGAGCCTTGCCCTCGGTCATGTAGGGGGCGATATCCTTCTTGTAGACCTCGGCCTGGACCTCGTCGTTGATAAGGATCATGACGATGTCGCCCCACTGGGCGGCCTCGGGCACGGTCTTGACGGTCAGGCCGGCCTTCTCGGCGGCGGCCCAGTTCCTGGAGCCCTGCCGCAGGCCCACGCAGACCTCGCAGCCGGAGTCCTTCAGGTTGAGGGCATGGGCGTGACCCTGAGAGCCGTAGCCAATAATGGCGATCTTCTTTCCGTCCAGGTAGCTCAGGTCGCAGTCCTTCTCGTAGTACATCTTCGCCATGATAAAACACTCCTTATATGATGTAATTGGAAATTTGTCCAAGTATCCCACGAATGAGAAAAAAAGAATGTAGCGCGTGTTACAATCCGAAGAATTTAAAAGACGTTTTTGCCCAGATTGAACTCGGTGGTCTCCTTGTTGTCGTCGCTGATGGTGTAAGCGCCCCGCTCCAGGGCCACCATGCCCGTGCGGACCAGCTCCAGAATGCCGAAAGTCTCCAGCAGCCGCTGCATGGCCTCGGCCTTGCTCTCGTCGCCGATGAGGGCCAGGGTGAGGGATTTGATGGATACGTCGATGATGGAGGCCCGAAAAATATTGGCGATCTGAATGACCTCGTTGCGCACACCGGCGCTTTCCGCCCGCACCTTGAACATCACCAGTTCCCGGCGGATGGACCGCTCGGGCAGCAGTTCCTGGACGGAGTAGACGGGAAACAGCTTGCGCAGCTGGTTCATGACCTGGTTCATGGTGACGTCATCCCCCATGACCTCGATGGTGATGCGGGAGACGGCGGGGTCGTCGGTGGTGCCCACCGCCAGGGACTCAATGTTGTAGCCCTTCCGGGAGAAGAGGCGGGAGACCTGGCTGAGGACGCCCGAGGCGTTCTCCACCAGTACAGACAGGGTGTGACGGGTGATGTGTTCGCTCTTCATATTTTAATCCACCTCCTCAGTCCAGCAAGAAATCGGTGACAGGAGTCCCGGCGGAGACCATGGGATGAACCATGGCGTCCTTATCAATGGCACATTCAATGACCCAGGGGCCGCCGCTCTTCGCCGCCCGGCGGAAAACGGCCTCGAATTCCTCCTGTGTGGCCGCCCGGTCACCCGGGATACCGTAGGCCTCCGCCAGCTTCACAAAGTCGGGGCCCCGGTCCAGGTCGGTCTGGGAGTAGCGCTCGTTGTAGATGAGGTGCTGCCACTGCCGCACCATGCCCAGAGTGTGATTGTTGAAGATCACCACGATCACCGGGATGTGATAGTGCTCCAGCGTGGCCAGTTCGTTGCAGTTCATGCGGAAGCCGCCGTCGCCGGTGGCCAGCACCACCGGCACGTCCGGGTTGCCCATGGCCGCGCCCATGGCAGCCCCCACGCCGAAGCCCATGGTGCCGAAGCCGCCCGAAGTGATGAACTGCCCGGGGCGGGAGAAGTGGTAGTACTGGGCCGACCACATCTGGTGCTGTCCCACGTCGGTGGCGATGATGGCCTTGCCGCCGGTGACGGCCTGGATGGTTTCCAGGATCTCGTGGGGGTGGAGAATGTCGTCCTTTTTGAGGGGGACCTCCTCATGGGAAAAGACCCACGCCTGCCACTGGGGATAGTCGTGAGGGGGCAGCTTCTCATTGAGGAGCTGGAGCACCCGCCGGGCATCGCCCACGATGTGGTGGTCGGTCATGACATTCTTGTCGATCTCCGAGCGGTCGATGTCGATCTGCACGATCCGGGCCTGCTTGGCAAAATCCTCGGGCACGGTGGCCACCCGGTCGGAGAACCGGCAGCCGATGGCGATGAGCAGGTCACACGCGCTGGAGGCAAGATTGGAGGCGTGGGAGCCGTGCATGCCGATCATACCGGTGAAGAGAGGGTGATCTCCCGGAAGCGCGCCGCCGCCCATAATGGTGGAGGCCACCGGCGCCCGCAGGGTCTCCACAAACTTCCGGAACTCGGGCACCGCGCCCTTGGAGCGGATGACGCCGCCGCCCACCAGGATCAAGGGCCGTTGGGCCTTGGCGATGAGATCCAGCAGATGCTCCACATCGCCCGCGTCGGGTTCCGGGATCTTGAGGTCATGGCTGGCCCGGCGGAGCATGGCGGCCAGGCGGCCGTGGGCGGGGTGCTGGTCCGCAGGGAGATATTCGTAGTCTGCCGTCATGGCGGTGATGTTCTTAGGAATGTCGATCAGTACCGGCCCCGGCCGGCCCGAGCGGGCGATGGCAAAGGCCTCCCGGAGGATGTCGGCCAGTTCGTCGGGGCTGTGGACTAAGTAGTTGCACTTGGTGATGGGCATGGTGATGCCGGTGATGTCTACCTCCTGAAAAGAGTCCTTTCCAATGAGGTTTTCGCTGACGTTGCAGGTGATGAACACCACGGGGGAGGAGTCCATGTAGGCCGTGGCGATCCCGGTGGTCAGGTTCGTGGCGCCGGGGCCCGAGGTGGAAAAGCACACCCCCACCTTGCCGGTGGAGCGGGCGTAACCGTCGGCGGCGTGGGAGGCCCCCTGCTCATGGGCCGTCAGGATGTGGCGGATCTTATCCTTGTAGCCGTGGAGCTCCAGCTCGTCATATACGTTCAGAATGGTTCCTCCGGGGTAGCCGAACACGGTGTCCACCCCCTGCTCCAGCAGGCACTCCATAATAATTCTGGCACATGTCATCCGCATGGTTTTGGCCTCCTTTGGTCTCAGTTTTAGAAAAAACAAAAAGACCTCGTCCTCCATAGGACGAAGTCTTTTACTCCGTGGTACCACCTAACTTCACGGGCCTGGCCCGCGCGCTCTGCGCCGTAACGGGGCGTCCGTTCCCGTCTACTGGGCTCTCGCCGTTCTGCGGGACCGCTCTCGGGTGATGTTCGGCTCACGCCCCTCACGGAAGCTCACACCGGCCGCTTCCTCTCTTGGCTTGCGGGGCGGGCCTACTTGCCCGGTCACTGCGTTTTTGATGATTGTTTTCTATCATAATGCTGCGGGGCGGATTTGTCAATTCCGGAAACGGAAATCTCCCCAAATTTATTGCTTTAAACGAATAAAGATAGCCGAATTCAGGAAAGAAGTAGAAAAAAAGCCGGAAAAAGAGACCACAGGGAAATACAAAAAACTAAACTGGCGGTCTGATTTTGTGAAACAGTAACCTTTTTTGCCCTGAGAGGCTGGACTTTTGCGCCATTTTGAACTATGATAGTAAGCGTTTGAAGCGTAAGCTCCTGGGGAACGAGAAAGCAAAATTGAGGTGAGGCTATGTTGCATCAGTTTTTCGGCGGGGTGCACCCCGCTGAGCACAAGGACCTGACCGAGCACAAGGCCACCGCGCCCCTGGCAGAGGCACCGGCCCAGGTAGTCATCCCCATGTCCATGCATGTGGGTGCTCCCTGCAAGCCCGTGGTATCTGTCGGCGACGAGGTGAGAGTGGGTCAGCTCATCGGTGAGACCACCGGTTTGGGCGCACCCATTCACGCCAGCGTGTCCGGCAAGGTCGTGGCCGTGGAGCCCAGAGCCCACGGCGGCGGCGGGATGATGATGTCTGTGGTGATCGACAACGATTTCCAGGATACACCGGATCCCTCCATCCGGCACCGGGACAACGTGGACGCGCTGACCGGGCCCGAGATCATCGAAATCATCAAGAATGCCGGCATCACCGGTATGGGCGGCGCGGGATTCCCCACCCACGTCAAGCTCTCCGGCGCGGTCGGCAAAGTGGACACCCTGATCCTCAACGGCGCGGAGTGTGAGCCCTACATCACCTCCGACCACCGCCTGATGCTGGAGCGGGGCGAGGCCGTAATCGGCGGCGCCCGGCTGATGGCGAAGGCCGTTGGCCTCAAGGAGGCCACCATCGGCATCGAGCTCAATAAGCCCGACGCCATCGAGCACCTGAAGGCGCTGGTGGGCGCCGTCGGCGACGTACATATCGAAGGGCTGAAGACCCGGTACCCCCAGGGCGCCGAGAAGCAGCTCATTCAGATGATCACCGGCCGTCAGGTGCCTCCCGGAAAACTGCCCGCCGACGTGCAGTGCTGCGTGTGCAACGTGGCCACCGCCGCCGCTGTCTATGACGCGGTCATGGAGGGCAAGCCCCTGACCGCCCGCGGCGTTACCCTGACCGGCGGCGCCATCGCCAAACCCATGAACGTCCTGGCTCCCATCGGCACCCCCGTCAGCCACCTGATCAAGATGGCCGGCGGGTTCAAGACCGATCCCGACCGGGTGCTCTTCGGCGGCCCCATGATGGGCAACCCCATTTTCAACCTGGATGTGCCCATGATGAAGTCCTCCAACTGCATCCTGAGCATGACCACCGCCGAGGCGGCCGAGCAGGATCCCGCGCAGACCTGCATCCGCTGCGGCAAGTGCGTGGAGGCCTGCCCCATGCATCTGACCCCGCTGTTCATGCGCATGAACATCAACAAGCGCAAGTGGGATGAGGTGGAGGCCCTGCGGGTGATGGACTGCATCGAGTGCGGCTCCTGCAACTACATCTGCCCGGCCCGTCTGCCCCTGGTCCAGTCCTTCCGCACCGCGAAGTTCGAGATCCGCGACCTGGCCGCCAAGGCCAAGGCGGCCAAAGAGGCAAAGGAGGCGGCCAAAGCATGAATGAAAATAAGGAACTGAAGCTGACAGTCGCTTCTTCTCCCCACGTCAACTCCCCGGTGAACACCCGCTCTCTGATGCTGGATGTGCTCATCGCCCTGATCCCTGCCCTGTGCATGGGCGTGTTCTTCTTCGGCCCCCGCGCCCTTATCCTCACTGCCGTCTCCGTGGCCGGCTGCGAGTTCTTTGAGTGGCTCTACCGCAAGCTCCTGAAGAAGCCCCAGACCGGCGGGGACCTGTCCGCCGCCGTCACCGGCGTGCTGCTGGCCTTTGTCTGCCCCGTGGCGCTGCCCTACTGGACCATCCTCATCGGCGACTTCTTCGCTATGTTTGTGGTCAAGCAGCTCTTCGGCGGCCTGGGCAAGAACTTCCTCAACCCCGCGCTGGCCGGACGTGCCTTCCTGATGCTCTCCTATCCGGTGTTCATGACCACCTGGGTCAAGGCGGGCACCGCAAACTGGATGGGCATCACCACCAGCGTCACCGACGCCGTGACTGCTGCTACTCCTATGGGCACCATGCACGGCTCCACCGTGGCGGCTCCCATGCTGCCCTGGCTGGGCGATGCCGGTTCCACCCTGAAGGATCTGTTCATCGGCAATGTGGGCGGCTGTATCGGCGAGGTCTCCGCGCTGGCCCTGATCATCGGCGGGGCCTACCTCATCTTCCGGGGCGTCATCCACATCCGTATCCCCGCTGCCTTCATCGGCACCGTGGCGGTGCTGACCCTGATCTTCTCCAAGGGCAACCCCCACTTTGAGTGGATGCTCTCTCAGCTCTTCGGCGGCGGCCTGATGCTGGGCGCCTTCTTCATGGCGACCGACTATGTCACCAGTCCCTGCACCCCCAAAGGCGAGATCATCTTCGGTGTGGGCTGCGGCCTGCTGACCGTGTTTATCCGCTATTTCGGCGGCTATCCCGAGGGGGTCAGCTACGCGATCCTGCTGATGAACATCTGCACCCCCATCATTGAGAAGTATACCCATCCCAGCCGCTTCGGCGTTTCCAAGGAGGATCTGCAGAAGGCCAAGGCTGCGAAGAAAGGGGGCGCTGCGGCATGAGCGAGGCTGCTGTCAAGAAGAATGATTCGGGGATGGCAAAGCTGACCATCACCCTGTTTGCCATCTGCGCAGTATGCGCGCTGGTTCTGGGCCTGGTGAACATGATCACCGAGCAGCCCATCAAGGACGTCCAAGCCGCTAAAAATGCCGCCGCCATGGCCGAGGTGCTCCCCGCCGACTCCTATGAGAAGGTGGAGTACACCGGTGAGGACACCACCATCAAGAGCGTCAACAAGGCCGCCGGAGACGCCGGCTATGTCGTGGAAGTCAGCCCCTCCGGGAGCTTCAGCGGCAGTCTCACCATCATGGTGGGCGTCAATGCCGACAACACCATTTCCGGTGTGGCCGTCACCAAGTCCGGAGAGACTTCCGGCCTGGGTGACAACGCCAAAAAGCCCGATTTCCGCAATCAGTTCACTGGCCTCTCCGGCGAAGTGAAGGTCACCAAGGACGGCGGTCAGATCAACGCCATCACCGGCGCGACCATTACGTCCCGGGCGGTCTCCGCCGGTGTCACCTCCGCGTTGGCCGCTGTGGCCTCGCTGAGTTAAGGAGGGACAGCATATGAATTTGAAACAACAGTTTAAAGAGGGCCTGATTACTCAGAACCCCGTTACCGTCCAGCTGCTGGGCATGTGCTCGGTGATGGCCATCACCACCAGCCTGTTCAACGGCATCGGCATGGGCCTTTCCGTACTGGTGATCCTGACCCTGTCCAACATCTTTATCGCCGCGCTGCGGAAAATCATCCCCAACAAGATCCGAATCGCCTGCTTTATCGTGGTCATCGCCACCTTCGTGACTGTGGTGGACCTGCTGCTTCAGGCGTATATCCCCGATCTGGCCACCAACCTGGGCGTGTTTATCCCCCTGATCGTGGTCAACTGTATCATCCTGGGCCGTGCCGAGGGCTTCTGCTACAAGAACGGCGTGGCGGCTTCCGCGGCCGACGGTGTATTCCAGGGCCTGGGCTACACCGTGATCCTCATCGTCATGTGTGTGGTCCGCGAGCTGCTGGGCAAGGGCGCCTTCGGCGGCGGCATCCTCAACGGCGGCGACGGCATCCAGCTTTTTCCCACCCACTTTGCGGCGCTGGGTATGGCCCTGCCTGTGGGTGGCTTCCTGACCCTGGCCTGTGTCATTGCCGCCATGCAGTATTTCCTCAGCAAGCCGAAGAAGAAGTCTGAGGAGAAAGAGGAGGTGGCCAAGTAATGGGTGTGGAACTGCTTACCATTGCTCTGGGAGCCATTCTGGTCAACAACTTTATTTTCTCCCAGTTCCTGGGTATCTGCCCCTTTATGGGCGTGTCCAAGTCCACCGATACCGCCAGCGGCATGGGCCTGGCCGTGACCTTTGTCATGGGCCTTGCCTCCGCCGTATGCTGGCCTATCAACCACTTCATCCTGGAGCCCAACGGCCTGGTGTTTATGCAGACCATCGTCTACATCCTGGTCATTGCCTCCCTGGTGCAGTTCATTGAGATGTTCCTGCAGAAGTCCATGCCCTCTCTCTACACCGCGCTGGGTGTGTACCTGCCCCTGATCACCACTAACTGCGCCGTGCTGGGCGTGGTGCTCCAGAACACGCAGAACAGCTACGGCTTTGTCTCCAGCGTGGTCTACGGCGTCACCGGCGGTCTGGGTTTCCTGCTGGCCATCTATCTGTTTGCCGCCGTGCGGGAGAAGCTGGAGTTCGCCGAAGTGCCGAAGTCCTTTGAAGGCTTCCCCATCGCTCTGGTCACCGCCGGTCTGCTGGCCCTGTCCTTCATGGGCTTCTCCGGCCTGAAGATCTTCGGCTAAGGGGGAAGAGAACATGACAAAAGTAATTTTCTGTGTGGCCATTCTGGCCATCATGGGCGCCGTGTTCGGCATGATTCTGGCCTTTGCGGCCAAAGTCTTTGCCGTGGAGAAGGACCCCCGGGAAGAGGCCATTGGCGGCTGCCTGCCCGGCGCCAACTGCGGCGGCTGCGGCTTCCCCGGCTGTGCCGGCTACGCCGCTGCCGTGGCTGCTGGTAAGGCCCCTGTCAACGCCTGCGCCGCCGGCGGCGAGGCTGTGGCTGCCCAGATCGCTGAGATCATGGGCGTGGCTGCGGGCGCCACGGTGAAGCACATTGCCGCCGTGCACTGCTCCGGCTGCGGCGTGAACTACACCAAGTACAATTACCAGGGTGTGCACGACTGTCTGGCCGCCTCCCGGCTGCCCGGCGGCGGCCCTCTGGGCTGCGACTTCGGCTGCCTGGGGATGGGCACCTGTGAAAAGGTCTGCCCCTTCGACGCCATCCACGTGAAAAACGGCGTGGCCGTGGTGGATGAGGACAAGTGCAAGGCCTGCAACAAGTGCGTGGACGCGTGCCCCCGCCACATCATTGCCCTGGAGCCTTACAAGACCAAGAAGCATGTGGAGATCCCCTGCTCCTCCAAGGCCAAGGGCCCCGTGGTCACCAAGGTGTGCACCAACGGCTGCATCGGCTGCTCCCTGTGCGCCAAGGCCTGTCCCAAGGAGGCCATCACCGTTGAGAACTTCCTGGCGAAGATCGACTACGACAAGTGCATCGGCTGCGGCATCTGTGCTCAGAAGTGCCCCCGCCACCTGATCACGGTGGACGGCGTGGTGCCCGAGATCAAGAAGCCCGCCGCTCCTGCGGCCCCCAAGGCTGCTCCCGCTGCGGCTTCCAAGGCTGAGTCCGCCCCTGCGGCTCAGGCGGAAGAGACTCCTAAGGCGGAGTAAGAAGCCAAGAAAAAAGCTCCGGTATCCTGAAGGATACCGGAGCTTTTTTGCATTTGAAAGTGACAAGCGGCATTTCACTAAAAGGCGGCGACCACGCCGCCGTCGTTGGCGTAGACGGTTGTGACTCCCCGGGCGTCTGTGATGAGAACATCACGAAAGCGGCAGGATTTCATCACCAGTTCCCGCACATAGAAGGCCCGTTCCGGGTTGTTGCAGTGAACCAGGTAAAGGGTGCGCCCCACATGCCCCGGGTCGGCCGCCATCAGAGAGACCATCTTGGACAGTGCCTGCTTCACGGACAGCGCCTGCCCCACCTTTTTGATCTCGCCCTCGTGGGTGGCTCCCATCAGAAGCTTGATCCGCAGTGTCTCGGTCACCAGGGACAGCAGCCCGGCCAGGCGGCCGTTTTTCCGTAGGTGATCAAGATCCTCCAGCACAAAGTAGGTGGTCATGGAGGCAATAAAACGGGTGGTCTGATCCACCACGGTGGCGAAATCAAGACCCCCGCCGGCCAATTCCAGGAGCTTCATGGCAACAGCCACTTCGCCGGAGGCGGCGGAACAGGAGTTGAAGATGTGAATATGAGTCTCCGGGTGTTCTTCCAGATAAAGCGCCCGGGCCTGGGCCGCCGAATTGTGGGATCCGGAGAGAAGCGCGGAGAGCGTGACAACATAGATATCGCCGCCCTCGCACTGGTCGAAGGCATCCAGATACTGGGCAGGGGAGGGGCAGGCGGTCTTGGGCGGCTCCTTGTTTTCCCGCATGAGCCACAGAAGGTGGGTCTGATCGAAGGTGTCGTCATCCACAATGTCCTCCCCCCCCAGAGTCAGAGTGAGGGGGACCCGCAGGAAAGACCCCTGACGGAACTGGGCGGAGGTCAGATCGCAGCAGCTGTCCACAACAATTTTAAAACTCATAGTTGCAATCTCCAAAAGTGGTTTTTAAAATTACATTCCTGCCGGTATTGTATCATGGTGAAGAAAAAAAGTAAAGAGGCGAGATGGAAGGGGAGCGTTAAAAATCTTCCGGGTATTCTGCTTTCAGCTCCTCCATCAGCTTGCGGTCGGTTTTGGAGGAGAGGTCCAGCTTTTCGTACATGTCGCTCCGGCGGCGTTTGGTGCGGAGAATGGCCTGCTTGCGCCGCCATTTGGCGATGAGGGCGTGATTGCCGGAGAGGAGGATGGCGGGGACTTTTTTGCCGTGCCACTCCTCAGGGCGGGAGTACTGGGGATATTCCAGCAGGCCGTTCCAGTGGCTCTCGTTTTCAAAGCACTCGGGATCGGGAAGCACACCGGGGATCAGGCGGCTCACCGCGTCGGCCACCGCCATGGCCGGGATCTCGCCTCCGGTGAGGACGAAGTCTCCCAGGGAGAGCTCTTCATCCACGCACTCCTCGATAAACCGTTCGTCAATCCCCTCATAGTGACCGCAGACCAGGATCAGATGATCGTATTCCGCAGCCAGGCGTTTGGCATCGGCCTGACAGAAGGTGTGCCCGGCGGGGGAAAAGTAGATGGTGTGCCCCGGACCAAGGGCTTCCACCACGTGCTTCCAGCACTGGTAGAGGGGATCGGCCTGCATCACGGCGCCCCGCCCGCCGCCGTATGGATAGTCGTCCACCTGTTTTTGCTTGTTCAGGGTGTAGGTGCGGATTTGATGCGTTTCGATGCGGAGATAGTCCCGTTCCTGCGCCCGGCCCAGAATGGACTCGGAGAGCACGTCGCCCACCGTCTCGTCAAACAGGGTCAAGATGTCGATCCGATACATCAGCTGTCCATCCCTTCGATCAGCGTTACCCGGACGCAGCCCGCATCCACATCGATTTCCTTGACGAAGGCATCCACGGCGGGGATCATATATTCTTTTCCCCCGCCCCGCACCACATATACCTCGTGGGAGGGCGGCGTGAGGATGTCCTGAATCATTCCAAGCTCCGCGCCGGTGGCGGCGTCCAGCACGGTGAGGCCCATGAGATCTGCCAGAAAGTGGCGTCCCTCGGGGAGCTTCACGCCGGTGCGGTCGATGGAGAGAACCTTTCCCTTGAGGCGCATGGCCGCCTCCACGCTGTCCACACCCTCCAGGGCGGCCAGCACCATGGTTTTGTGGGGCCGGGCGCCCAGCAGGCGGACCGGTTTGCCGTCCAGATAGACGGTGTCGAACCCGCAGAGGAACTCGGGCCCGTCTCCCCAGGGCAGGATCTTGACCTCACCCCGGACGCCGTGGGTGTTGACGATCTCCCCGGCCTCTAAAAATCGCTGCTTCATTGCTGACTCTCCTTCGTATATGAAAAAACGGCGGGTACCAAGACCCGCCGCTTCTCAATCGGTGATTTCCACGGAGACCCGGGTCCCCTGGCGCTGACCCGCAGAGCGCATAAGCACACGGATCCACTTGGCGATCCGGCCCTGACGGCCGATCACCTTGCCCATGTCCTCAGAGGCGACCCGCAGTTCCAGCGCTGTCTCGCCGTCGCCGATGTGCTCGGTGACCGATACCTGATCGGGGTGGTCCACCAGGTTTTTGGCGACATAAGTGAGGAGCTCTTTCATTTGGACATCCTCCCCGATTAGATGGCACCGGCTTTTTTCAGCAGAGCCTTGACGGTCTCGGTGGGCTGAGCGCCGGTCTTGATCCAGGCCTGGGCGCGCTCGGCGTCCACCTTCAGGACCACGGGCTCCGCCACGGGGTCATAGGTGCCGATCTCCTCGATGAAACGGCCGTCCCGGGGATAACGGGAATCAGCCACCACGATGCGGTAGAAGGGGGCCTTCTTAGCGCCCATACGGCGCAGACGGATTTTAACCATGTTATTTTCACCTCCATAAGAAATATCATTGGAATATCTGGAAACGCCAAAAGACGCTTGCCAACAAAATCAGAAGGGGAAGCCTTTCCCCATGCCCATTCCGCCCATGCCGCCGAGGCGGCCCTTTTTGGCCAGTTTCTTCATGCGCCCGCCGGTCATCTGCCGGGTCATCTGCCGCATGGCCTCAAACTGCTTGAGCAGCCGGTTCACATCCACCACCTGCACGCCCGCGCCCGCGGCAATGCGCTTTTTGCGGCTGTTATTCAGGATGGAGGGCTCCTCCCGCTCCGCGGCGGTCATGGAGAGGATGATGGCCTCGGTGCGGCCCAGGGCCGACCCGTCTATGCTGGCCCCCTCCAGGGCCTTGGCGTCCACGCCGGGGAGCATCCCGGCAATGTCGCTGAGAGAGCCCATATTCTTCACCTGGACCAGCTGATCGTAAAAGTCGGCCAGGGTGAATTTGTTCTTGCGGAGTTTCTGCTCCAGCTCCTGCGCCTTTTTCAGATCGAAGTTCTGCTGGGCCTTTTCGATGAGGGAGAGCATATCGCCCATGCCCAGGATCCGGGAAGCCATCCGGTCGGGGTGGAACACATCAACCTGATCCAGCTTCTCTCCCATGCCCACAAACTTGATGGGCTTTCCGGTCACGGCCCGGATGGAGAGAGCCGCGCCGCCTCGGGCGTCGCCGTCCAGCTTGGTGAGCATCACGCCGGTGAGGTCCAGCGCTTCGTCGAAGTTCTTCGCGGCGTTCACTGCGTCCTGACCGATCATGGCGTCCACCACCAGCAGGATCTCGTGGGGGGAGACGGCATCCTTGATGTTCTGGAGCTCCAGCATCAGGGCCTCATCCACATGGAGCCGGCCGGCGGTGTCCAGAAACACCATGTCGTTGCCGTGCTTTTTGGCGTGCTCCACTGCCGCTTTTGCAATGTCCACCGGGTCGATCTGCCCCATCTGGAACACGGGGATGTCCAGCTGTTTCCCCACCACCTCCAACTGCTCGATGGCAGCGGGGCGGTAGACGTCGCAGGCGGCCAGCAGAGGACGTTTCCCCTGCTTTTTCATCAAACCGGCCAGCTTGGCACCGTTGGTGGTCTTGCCGGCGCCCTGGAGGCCCACCAGCATCACCACTGTGGGCGGCTTGGAGGAGATGGTCAGCTTGGCGTCCTCACCGCCCATGAGGGCAGTGAGCTCCTCGTTGACGATCTTGACGATCATCTGGGCGGGGGTCAGGCTTTCCAGCACATCGCTGCCCACGGCCCGCTCCGAGACCTTGGACACAAAATCCTTGACCACCTTATAGCTCACGTCGGCTTCCAGCAGGGCCATCCGGATCTCCCGCATGGCCTCCTTGACGTCGGCCTCGGTGAGACGGCCCTTGCCGCGGAGCTTCTTAAAGGCGTTGGACAGTTTTTCGGTCAGTCCCTCAAAAGCCATGGGCTCACTCCTGCTTCAGCTTGTCCAGTACGGCCTTCACCCGGGTGGTGAGGGCCTCGATCTCTTCGTCCTGCCCCACTGCGTCATTGCGGCGGGCAATGGCTTCCACGTCGGCAAGGACCTCCTTGAGCTGGTCCTGCATGAGATGGAAGCGGCGAATGATCCCGGTCTTATCCTCCAGCTCCGTGAGCGTGGCTTCCGCTCGGACGATGACGTCCCGGACACCCTGACGGGAAATGCCGTAGTTTTCCGCGATCTCGGAGAGGGAGAGATCCTCGTTGTAGTAAAGGTCGTAGAACTCTTTCTGGCGGTCAGTGAGAATGTCGCCATAGAAGTCGTATAAAAGCGCCATGCGGTATGCCTGGTTTTTCACGCTGAGCCACCTCCTAAAATGTAAAGTTCATTAGCTTTACAACGCTATTATCATACAATATTTTGACCTGGTTGTCAAGGGAAAATCCCTGCAGGGCGGCATTTTTCTTCTGCCGGGCGGGGAGCATGCTCAGTCAGCAGTGCCGGAACGGCCGGAAAGAGGCGGGATGGCCCCGATCACAGACAAAAAGTCGCCGATGGAAAACCGGGTGCAAAAAGCGTCCTGGAGCAGATCCAGGTTCCCGGCGGAGTGTTCCGTCTCCAGGCAGAAACGGCGCAGAAGATCAGGAAAGGAGCCTCCGCCGTCTTGGGAAGCGGACAGCAGACAGACAGAGGCGGTGGCAAATACGACAAACTCGCCCCAGGAGAGTGCGTCACCGTCCCAGACCGCCCGCAGCCAGTGGCGGTAGAGGAAGTAGACGGCTGCCCGCTCTGCCAGGCGCTCCGGCGGTCCCTGAGCGGGCAGTGTCCCGGCAGAGAGCCGGTGGGCGGCCTCCGAGAGCAGATCGGTCCAGTCTTGGCGGAGGTGTTCCTGTTCCATCAAAAGAGTCAGGCAACAGTCGGCTCCTCCACACCCTGGCCGCAGCGGAGGCAGAGACTCTGGGGGGGTCTCCTCATAAAGGGCACAAAGTGCTTGAACCTCTTCCGGTGCCCCATTGTCGAGAAGGAGCTGGAGCTCATTGGAGAAGAGCAGGAGCAGCTCCAGCCGGCGCTCCAGCGGCAGACTCCGTCTGCGGAGCAGGCGAAGGGCAGTCTCCCGGGCGGCGAGCAGAGGCGCCAACAGCGGGGGCGCCTCTTCCGCGGGGATCTCCGGTGTGGACTGAGCGAGCAGCGTGAGATCCTCCGCCAGCACCAGCCGGGCCGCCTCCGGGCAGGAGGCGCAAAGACCCGCTTCCCGCAGAGGACCGTAATCATTGAAAAAACGGGGGTGGGTGCGGCAGATGAGGCCGGTGTGCGATTCGCCCAGCTCCTTCTGGATGCGGCAGAGCCCGTCCTCGTCTAAAAAAGGACAGAATCGTCCCTTGAGGGGGAAGCATAACACCCCCTCTTCGTCCTGCCTCAGCGCGCGGCGCAGCTGTACCCCGAGCGGTCCCGGGAGCGTGGCATACTCGGCGGCGGTGTCGCTGTCGATGGGAACTTCCCAATCGGCGCAGCAGGTGTGGGGGCAGTTTCCGGCCAGACAGTGAAAGGCGGAAAAGCAGGATGGAATGTGCAGATCCATGTGGCAGCTCCTTTCTGCCCCCATCAGCAGACGGCAGATTTATTTTATCATAATCCTCACTGGGGAGTTTGACAAGCGCTCTGTCGGAAGATACGTAAAAACGGTCCCGCGCAGTTTTCCAAATGATACCGAAAAAAAGCCCGCATAGGGAAAAGAAACCTGTGGATACTAAGGATTGTCAATTGAATCGACCGCAGGAGGAGACAAAATATGAAAGCGACCGGAATCGTGCGGCGGATCGACGACCTGGGGCGGGTGGTCATCCCCAAGGAGATCCGCCGCACCATGCGCATCCGAGAGGGCGACCCGCTGGAAATTTACACGGATAAAGACGGCGAGGTCATCTTCAAAAAATATTCCCTGATGGGCGGACTGGCCGATTTTGCGGGCCAGGTGTGCGAGACCCTGAACAAGACCACCGGGCTGGTGGCGGTCATCACCGACCGTGACACCTGCATTGCCGTGGCGGGCGCGCCCCGGCGGGATCTGGTGGACAAGCGCCTGAGCGAGCGGCTGGAAAGTGTGCTGGAAGGGCGGAAGATCTATCAGGTCCAGCCCGGCGACCCACCCATGGCGGTGAGCGAGGAGAGCGGAAAATTTTTCGTCTCCTGCGCTGCGCCCATTCTGGCGGAGGGAGACGTGCTTGGCTGCGTTCTCTTCGCTGCCGGAGAGGGAGAAACCGCCTCGGGGGACACAGAGTACAAGCTGCTGCAGACCATGTCGGGGTTCCTGGGACGTCACATGGAGAGCTGAAACAGAGAGAGCGCCGGCCTCCGGGATACCCAGGGGACCGGCGCTCTTTCAGTTCGCGGCCTGGAACGCAAGGATGAGCACAACGTTGACCGCGAAGAGGATTGCCAGAGACAGAACAGATTCTCTCTCATCCATCTTCGATCCCTCCGCCCTGACAGTGTACGCAGGAAAAGGCCCGGGTATGACCTGTATATTTTGGGGCCCTGCGGCCCATACTTTGGAAGAACAGAAGGAGGAGTGCGCTGTGATCAAAGGGATCAGCCGGCGGGTCATTGTGGTCAAGTCTCCGGACCGCCGTTTTTTCGAAGAGGCCATTTTTATTGTTCGTGAGGGTGCCATCGGCTCGGGAGGAGTGACCGCAGAGCAGGTAGTGGAGGAGGCACGGCGAGTGGCCGATGGATTTGTCAAAAAGGGGCATATCCAGTGGTATCAGAAGATCCCGGCACCCGGCTATGTGGCGGCGGGCGCACTGCTGGCCACCGTGCTGTGGAGCCTGGCCCTGCTGCTGTAAAGCCAAGCGGACCAAACGGCTCCGGGAGCGGTCTCAGACCGCTCCCGGAGCCGTTTGACTGTTTGGAACATTACTGGGGACGGGCTACGATGACCCGGATGCGGCCTCCATCGGCCACAGCTTTGTCATAGTACCCGGTGAGGGTATAGCCGGAGCGGACCCGCTCCAGGCTGGAGATGCGGTAAGTGTTGTTCTCCAGCTCATAGACCGACACGGAATCCCATACAGGGAACGTGGTGTTGTTTTGAGCCGTGGCGTTGGAGGCGTCTGCGGAAAGCAGCTTCAGACTGGTGAGCTTGACAAACTTGCTGGGTGCCTGCAGGGGCCCCTGGATGCAGATCGGGCCCACCGCCTGGTTCAGAATGCCGTTTTGCAGGACATAGTTGTAGCTGACTCCCGCCACGTCATACTGGTAGATGCCGTTGAGAACGGTGGATCCGCCGTAGGAGACGTCGGTCTCCTGGACGGAAGTGAGGATGCCGTAAGAGTAGAGGTCGCCGGTGGCGTCGTCCAGAATGAGCGCATCGATCTCTCCGGCGGCGTTTTTATGGGCGAACTTCACGTCTTCACTGTCCAGACTCATGCCTGCCAGACGGCTGGCGTAGAGCTTGACAACGGCACCGTCGCTGTTGACGTCCAGGATCTCGGCACCGGATGCCAAGATGGTGTTGCCGATCTTGGTGCCGGTGGAGTTGACCTTCCCGGAAAGGGAGGACTGGTTCAGACGGACCACCTTCGCGCTGCCGGAGGAGAGAGTGATCTGGACCAGGCTGCCCGCCTTCAGGGAGGAGGATGCCTCCACAGGGTAGGAGTAGGAATTGCCGTCGGTGGCGGTGAGCGTGACGGTCTTGGCGGTGTAGGAGTTGCCGTTGGCGTCGGTATAGGGGGCGTTGGAGACGGAGGTCACAACGCCGTAGAGGGTGCCGGACACGCTGCCGGAAGCGGCCACTGCGGCCACGCCGCCGTCCCGGCCCAGCAGCAGGGTGACGGTGTCGCCGGTCTTGTATGTGCCCAGGTTGGACAGGGAATAGGCTGCGTCAGCGGTCTCAAGAGCATAGGTTTTGCCCGCCACTGTCACGGCGGTGGGATTCGAGGCACTGGGAGAGACGGCCTGATAGAGACCGGTGACCTTGTTGCTGTACGCCCACAGGGTGCGCATGGACTTGGACCAATAGATGACGTCGTTTGGCTGGAGGGCGGACAGCGAGGAGAGATTTCCGCCCCGGTAGACGGTGGCTCCGGCGAGATCAAAGTTTACCTTGTCCCTCCAGCTGCCGGTCATCACCACCGGACCGTCCATGGCCGCGTTGATGAGGGCCACCCGGTCGATCTCCCCGGCGGGGGTCAGGGAATGACCCAGCGTGGTGAGGTAGATCTGTCCGCTCTTGTTTTTGGCAGTGAGCAGGTTATAGAGCAGGTACATGGCATCCTGACGGGACATGGCAGAATTCTGGCCGATGGTGATGCCCTCGTCCAGGTCCAGGTTGCGGTAGAGCGTCATCTGCCCGGAGGGCCAGGCACCGGAAAAGTCCGCGTCGCTGTACCCCAGCAGGCGCACGGCCATACTCACGCCCATGGCCAGGGTGATGGGCTCGTTGGGGTGGAAGGTTCCGTCCAGATAGCCGTTGACATATCCGGCGGAGACGGCGGCTTCCACATAGGGAGCCGCCCAGTGGGTGTAGGGTACGTCGGGGTAGGGGGAGACCGTGGTGGAGGCCCCCACATTTTCTCCCATGGGAGAGGCGGCGATGATCAGCTTGGTAAACTCCGAGCGGGTCACGTTCCGGGTGAGCATCAGATCGCCGTTTTCATTGCCCGTCATGATGTCCAAAGCCGAGAGCACCTGGGCCATATCGTCGGTGCCCGCCTGAACGCCGTGGGCGGCGGGGAGGAGGCTGACGGTCAGAACGGCTGCTGTCAGGCCGGAAAAAAGTCGTTTTGTATTCATATGCTTCCTATCTCCTTTAATCGTAGCGCAGGGCATCGATGGGGTTGAGACGGGCGGCCTTGTTGGCGGGCAGGTAGCCGAAGAGAATGCCCACGCCCACGGACACGCCGAAAGAGACCGCGATGCCGGTCAGAGTCGGAATGGCCACGAAGCCGTCGTTGCCGGTTTTCAGAACGAAGGCAATGACATTGGTGAGGATGTTGGCCATGATGATGCCGAGCACGATACCGATGACGCCGCCGACGGCGGAGGTGGTGCCCGCCTCAATGATGAACTGGCTTCGAATATCCTTGCGCTTGGCGCCCAGGGATTTTCGGACGCCGATCTCCCGGGTCCGTTCGGTGACCGAGACCAGCATGATGTTCATAATGCCGATGCCGCCCACCAGAAGGGAGATGGCGGCGATGAGAATGAGGATGGCCATGAGAGTGTTGAGCATGGAGTTCATGGCGTCCAGCATCTCGGCGCTGGACATGACGAAATAGGTGTCCTTGTCTTGGAAAACCTTGAAAAGCTTGTTTTCGATGATGCCCTTGGCCGAGGCTGAGGTGTCCTTGGAGGTGCTGTTGAAAAGGTAGAAGTTCACGGAGCCGCTGCCGTTCAGGGTCATGGCGTTTTCATAAGGGATGAAGATCACGTCGTCTCCGCTGCCTGCGGTGGAATCTGCCTTTTCAGAGAGGACACCCACCACAGTGAAGGGGCTTCCCTGGATGGTGAGGGTCTTGCCGAGGGCGTTTCCCTGAAAGGCCTCCTGAGCCAGATAGTTGCCGATCACGCACACGTTCTGGCGGCGGGAGACATCGATGTAGGTGAGAAAACGGCCGGTCTCCAGCTTTTCTCCGGACATGGCCTGGTTGCGGGAGGCGTCATAGTAGAACTCGCTGACGCCGTAAGTGCTGGTGCGGGTGTATTCGTCGCTGCCGTGGCGGACGGTGCCCACGGTGCGCACATAGGGGGAGACGCCGGAGAGGTAGCCGGGGTATTTGTCTACCAGGGCGTACATATCTGCGGGATCCACCGAGCGGGAGGACATGGTGCCGCCGCCCCGGCCGGTGATCTGAACCTGGATGAGGTTGGCGCCCAGCTGATCGAACTGCTTGTTCATGTAGTTCTTCATGCCGTTGCCCAGACTGGTGATGATGATGACGGCGGCCACGCCGATGATGATGCCCAGCATGGTCAGCAGGGCCCGCATCTTGCTGGTGCGCAGGGATTTGATGGCGAGGCGGAAAGACTGGCCGAAGTTCATGTGGGTTCCCCCTCTCCCAGAATCTCCTGATACTCCTCGGCGGAGACCACGGCCCGCGGATCGTGGGCGTTTCCGTCATAGATGATCTTGCCGTCCTGAAGGCGGATGATGCGCTTGGCCTTGACGGCAATGGAGTTGTCATGGGTGATGAGGACCACCGTGTCTCCCTCTGCGTTGAGCTGCTGCAAAAAGGTCAGCACCTCCCGGCCGGTGCGGGAGTCCAGTGCGCCGGTGGGCTCGTCGGCCAGGATGACGGAGGGATTTCCCGCCAGAGCCCGGGCGATGGACACTCTCTGCTGCTGTCCGCCGGAGAGCTGGGAGGGGAGATTTTTGCGCTTTTCCGCCAGCCCGACCCGCCCCAGAGCCCGAAGGGCCCGCTCATGCCGCTGCGCGGCGTCCACACCGGCGTAGAGAAGGGGCAGCTCCACATTTTCCTGGACAGTGAGCTTGGGGATCAGGTTGTACTGCTGGAAGATGAAGCCCAGCATCTTGTTGCGGATCTCCGCCTGCTGGTCGTCCTCCATGGTGGAGACGTCGATGCCCCCCAGGTGGTAGGTGCCCGAGGTGGGGACGTCCAGGCAGCCGATGATGTTCATGGCAGTGGACTTTCCGGAGCCGGAGGAGCCAACGATGGCCACGAACTCGCCGGGGTCGATGGCAAGGCTGACCCCGTCCAGGGCGTGGACGGATTCCTCGCCCATCCGGTAGATCTTATAGACGTCTCTGAGCTCGATGAGGTGTTCCAAGGACTCAGCCTCCCATCATCATGTTCATGGCGCTGGAGGCGCTGTTTTGAATGTAGACGGTTTCGCCCTCGGTCAGGCCGGAGAGGATCTCGATATAATCGGAGTTGTTGCGGCCCACGGTGACTTCCCGCTCTACCAGCTTGGTGGGATCGACGATGTTGCCTTTTTCGTCCAGAGCGCCGTCGCCGGCTACCAGAACGGTGTTGTTGCGGCTCACAGCATCCACGGGGACACAGAGAACGCTGCCGGCCTCCTCCACGATGATATTGGCGGAGACGTTCATGCCGGGGTAGAGCCCGGTCTGGGCCAGCGTGCTGCCGTCCCCGTCCACCGTGACGGAGACGGGGTAAGTGGTGGAGCCGTTGACCGTGGTGCCGTTGATGTTGACTTTCTCCACCAGACCGGTGAAGGACTGCCCTTCCAGCGCGTCGGCTGTGAAGCGAACTTTCTGGCCCACTTTGAGCTTGACCACGTCCAGCTCATCCACATTGATGTCGAAGGTGAGGCGGGACATGTCGTAAATGACCGCCATGTAAGTGGAGGCACCGGCGGTGGTGGCGGTGGTGGGGTCCACGTTGTCCCCGGCCTTGTATTTTTTCTCGATCACGGTGCCGTCGATGGGGGAGGTGATGGTGTAGTCGTCCAGGCTGTCCTGGGCGCGCTGGAGGTTGTCCTGGGCATTGCGCAGGGAGAGCTTGGCATTGGACAGAGAGATGGCCGCGGCGTCGATCTGGTCCTGCATATCCTTTTCCTTGAACTGGCCCACGATCTGGCCGTCGGTGACCCGGTCCCCCTCCTTGATGTTCAGGGTCTCCAGTTCCCCGGTGTACTTGGCCACCAGCTGTTTGCTGGCGTTGTACGCAAAGGCTGCCGAGGAAGAGGAAGCGGCGGTGCCCACGCTGGCGGTTCCGGTGGAGGTATTGGACAGTGCGCCGGGGTTTGTGACCACCACAGTGACATTGCGCACCAATGTGCCGCCCGGCCCCACGGAGTCGGTGGCCGAGATCTCGGAGATGCTCCCGTACAGGATCTCCGCGGTGCCGCCCACCGTGACCGAGGCGGGCTGCCCCACGTAAAAGCCGGCGGCGTCGGCGGAGTGGAAGGGGACGGTGAGCTTCATGTTGTCCCGGTCCAGGATATCGGCGATGACGGTTCCCGCAGTCAGGTTGTCACCGGGGTCCACATAGACCTTGTTGATGACGCCGGAGGCGTTGGCTTTGACCTGACGGTCCCGGGTGTTGTCGTTTCGGGTGCGGACCAGGCTGTCGTAATTGAGCTGCGCGGACTGTACGGACAGCTCGGCCTGTTCCACCCCGGTGCGGGCCTGTTTGATGGAGTTTTCCACGTCGGAGGCGTCAATGGTGAAGAGCACATCGTCCTTCCGGATGGTCTGTCCCTCTTCAAAGGGAGCGGTGAGGATCTCGCCCTTGACCAGGGTGGTGGCCTTATAGGAGTCGTTGGGCTTGATGGTGCCGGGGCCGGTGACGGCAACGGTCATCTCCCGCTGCTCGGCTGCGGCGGGCAGATAGTTGCCGGCCAGGATCTGCTTTCCGCCGGCCATGCACTGGGAAAAGATCAGAGCCACCACGGCGGCAATGACCGCCAGGATCACGAACCGTTTGATCCACTTGTTTTTCTTCTTTGGCACCTGGAGCTTGGGCTGCCCCTTGACAGGGGCGGCAGTTTCCTGCGCGATGGTTTGTTCGGCCATAAAATTAGTTCTCCTTCCGATCCGGATAATCACATGATGACAGCTTTACAGTATAGCTGAGGAAAGCGAAAGAACCATAAACGAAAGATTAAAAATCACTTAAGTTCCGGGTGCAGGGAAAAAACCTTGGAAAATACCTCCCGACAGTCCTCCATCCGCTGCAGAGCGATCCCGCGATGGCAGTCCACCAGCAGCATGATGCTGTCGCCGGGGCGTACACCGTAAAGTTCCCGGGCCTCCTTCGGAATGACGATCTGTCCCTTGGGCCCCACTTTGACGGTGGTCATATACTTCCCTTCCAGGAACTTGGATGCGCTGTCCATAGCCAACCTCCTTTCTGAATCGTAAAACTTTTCCTACTTGTGGAACTAAATAGTAAGCCTGACAAAGAAAAAAGTCAAATGAACTTTTTGTAAAGAAAAGGTATAAACATCCTCTAGGACGGCAAAACTATGGCTCGGAGGTGTCAAACAATGAAAAGACCAATGAAAGAGCGCGTGAGTGACTTCATGGCGGGGAAGGGCTTCTACATAGTCCTTCTCCTGTGCGTGGCAGCACTTGGAGTTTCGGGCTATTATCTGTTCTCCGGCATGGAGGATCCCGGTCAGACGGTGTCCGGACCGGCGAAGGTGACGGTGACCGCCGCCCCGTCCGCCATGGCAGTCCCGCCCTCAACGGCTACCCCGCGGCCTGCCGCCACGGCGCGGCCCACAGCGACGGCGGCGCCCAAGACGACCCCTGCGGCCACTGCAGCTCCTGCCCCTGTCACCGCCACCGCCTCGGTGTTTACCTGGCCGGTGAAGGGAGAGGTCCTGCGGGCATATTCCGTAGAGACTCTGGCCTATGACAAGACAATGGGGGACTGGCGGGTCCATGACGGCATCGACATTGCCGCTGCGGCCGGGACCCAGGTCATGGCGCCCGCCGGAGGCACGGTGGCCGACCTTTACACCGACGATCTCATGGGCACCACGGTGGTCATCAGCCACGCCGACGGGGTGATGAGTACCTGCGCCAACCTGGCGGCAGTGCCCTCTGTGGAGATCGGAGACGCGGTGCGCACCGGAGACGTCATCGGTTCGGTGGGGCAGACAGCCATCGGCGAGAGCGCCGAGGCGTCCCACCTTCACCTGTCCATGACAAAGGACGGCGTTTCTGTAGATCCTCTGGACTATCTGCCCCAATGAAAATTGCTTTCATTTAGATAAAAATCTAAATGAAAGCATACATGAAAGACGCGAGAATGTCAAGAAACAAAAAGGACGCCTGTGGGATTTTCCCCACAGGCGTCCTTTTTTGCTTTACTCAAATCCATCCAGGCCCTGAATAGGGACAATGCCCAACATTTCATCGTTGGCCCGACGAAGAGCCTTCTCATCGGAATTGATGATGCATTGGTAAATTTTATAATGAGAATCATCCTCACCGACAGGAGGGAGCCCGGCGCTGTGCCGGCGGCGAAGACGGCTGCTGATCAGCTCGGTGATATGGCTGCGAATAAGTTGCTGCACCATAAATTAAATGTCTCTATACAGTTTGTTGTGGCTCATTTTCACGACTTTATAGTGAAAATTGAAGTCGGCATCCACAAGCTGTTCCAGGATATCATGGTTATCGATGCTGCCATAGTAGACGTCGACCAGCTTGGTATAGTGCTCCAGCGCGCCTTTGAGTTCTTCTTTTTCGGCATCGCTGGCGGAATAGACGGCCAGGCGCATACATTCATATTCCAGCAGGTTGCGCAGTTGGTTGACAGCGTGATACTTGTCCTCACCCTCATAAAAGACAGAGGGTGCACTGAGCGCGGGCCGGAGCGAAAAAGAACACACAAAGGAGCCCTCTCCCACTCGGGTCTCAATAATGCCCAGCGTGTTCAGTTTTTGCAGCGCCATACGTACACTCAGACGGCAAACGTTTCAGCGAACTCAGCCTCTGAGGGCAACTTGTCTCCTGCCTTCCAAATTCCGTCGGCAATGTCCTGCCTAATGGAAGAGCAGATCTGGTCGACAATGGAAACGCGTGTAATTTCCCTTTTGCGTCCGCCGGGACGGCTGAGCTTTTCTTGTTCCATGATGATGCCACCTAAAAAAGTAATGATTGTACATATGTATTCGATTTTTTATTTGATGTCATTCTATTTTCTAAATCTTGTTATACACCCCAACAGGAAAGGCAGAAAAAATAAAGAAAAGCGACTAATCCAAATTCAAGAAAAAAGATAGACCTCCAAGTCCC